>JALSXE010000328.1:0-2696 GCA_027072755.1 Campylobacterales bacterium
TCAGACCGTCCAAGGACAGCTGATATAGAATATTTCAAAGGCAAACTCATCCGACATGGCGACGAAAAAGTTGTGGTCGATGAGAAAATGGCACGGCAACTTTACAACTATCTGGTCAAAAACGACTATGTAGACGACGACGGCCATATTACGCCGACCTACATCAAAGCGAGGGAAGAGAATAGTTTGGCCCCTCTACCCGAAGCGCTGCAGCCGGTTGCGGAGCCGATTCTGTTACTGATAGATACGGTTTATTCCGATGCAAAACTCCCGCCTGTCGAAAATGAATTCGAAAAAAGAGTGAATCCTGTAAACCGTGACAACTTACAAAAAAAAGAGTTTCTGGCCCTTTGGGAGCAGATAAATCAAAAGGCTGTCTATGCCGTCGATTTCGACTCGGATGAGCTTATTATAAAAGCTGTACAGGCGCTCGACAAAGAGCTAAAAGTGGGCGATATCATCTACCGTGTCGAAACGGGAGAGCTGGAAGAGATTCTCAACAAAGAGGCACTCGAAAATGCCGAAGCGATGAAGCTGAAAGATAGCTATTCTCAAAAAGGGTTGTCGACCTCGGCTTCTGCGGTGCAATATGATCTTGTAGGCAAACTGGCGGAAGGCACACAGCTGACAAGACGGACGCTAGGGAAGATTTTGCATAGAGTGGGCGAGAAAACTTTCGCAAATTTCAAGAAAAACCCCGAAGCTTTCATAAGAGAAGCCGTGCGCATCATAAATGAGCAAAAGGCTGTCTGTGTTGTGGAGCACATCGTTTACGACAAACGGGAAGGGAGACATAAACTCGAAGAGATATTCGTGCCTGTAGAGCGTGACCGCAAACGGCTCGAGGCGGTCAGGAAGCATGTCTACGACTATGTAGAGACCGACTCGGGCACAGAAAAAGATTTCGTCCAGGAGTTAGACAATGCATCGGAAGTTGTGGTGTATGCAAAGTTGCCCAATAACTTTTCCATTCCCACACCGGTAGGCAGCTACAACCCGGACTGGGCCATCGCGTTTGAAGAAGGGAGAGTCAAGCACATCTATTTCGTCGCCGAGACCAAGGGCAGTATGTCGTCTATGCAGCTTAAAAAAATCGAAGAGATGAAAATCGAGTGTGCCAGACGCTTTTTTGACAAAATCGTATCGAGCCGGGTCAAATACGATATAGTAGCGGGATTCGACGATCTGATGCGATTGGTAAACGACTGAGAGAGTACACCCCGATATTTGGATAAAAAGCAAAGATAACGATAAAACAGATCCATCCGGCGGTGTATTAGAAACCGGATTTCGCCCTTTTCATCAGCTCTTCCATCTCTCTTTTTCTGCGCATCTCTTCGCGTCTTTCGACCGCTTCGTTCGATGGTGTAAGCGGGTCTGAAAATATCGCTTTTCCGTAAAGTGTGCACCCTTTTGTGCCAGGTTCGCAGTTGCTTTTAAGCAGGTCGCATATATCGCCTTTTTGGTGCGAACATGTCCATCCGCCGCTCATTTTAGACTCCGTATATCCGTATAATAGATTGTTTAAGTCGATTGTAGCAAAAAAGAGAAGAAAATACTATCTTTTGCACTGCCCCACGGAGTAGGAAGAGAAAGGGGCAGTGCCAAAGGCTCTGTACCGCAACTAAGCGGTACAGATATGCAGATTAGAGCTCTGCGTGGAATTTGTAGTCGAGCTGTACCCAGTACTTGGTGCGATCTTTTGCAGAGAATCCGACATCTCCCTCGCTGTACCATGCACCTTTGAGAAGGAGTCCGAGACCTTTGTTGATTTTGTATTTGTAAGCAACATCGATTTCAGATCCGAGATCATCGTATCCTGTACCAGCCTGGTCTACATCACTGCTGAAGTCGTGGTAGATTCCGACGATTTTGCCGAACTCACCCGCATTATAGCCAAGCTTGAGAGTCATATCTACAAGACCCTCTTGCGGTGTTTTACCAAGGAATACATCGGCCCATCCGTTCATCGCGTGAAGTGTAGCAAGCGGAGTATAGAAAGCGTTTGCTCCACTTCCTTTTTCGCCGAGAACTTCATAGCCTGCACCTACAGTGAAGCCGCTCATAGTAGCATCTACAGCTACTTTGTAGTAGCTTGCATCCTGCTTGATATTGTTTACATCACTTGAATATGCCGGGTCCCCGCCAAAGGCTGCAGCCAGATTCGGATCATCCGTGCTATCCATGGTAGGATCGTTTTGAATGGCGTATTCAGCTTCATATTTCAAAGCAACGGCATCGAGTTTTACTTTGCCTGTTGCGCGTATACCTATATGGTCGGCAAAGTTTTCTATCATATAGTCATATGCTGTTACTGTAAGCTCCGGCATAACTTTGTATGATGCATGTAGTAGAACGGATCCGCTATCTACTACTGATTGCGTAACTCTGTTTACTCGTGTGACATAAGCACCCAGAAGGCTCAGGTTCTCCACACCGTTGTAGATACCCGCAACCAGGTCGTAAGTCTGAGGCATCTGTCTCCAGCCGACATTACCTATGAATCTGGCATTATCCAGAACGACCATTTTACGGCCGAGGATTCCTGTGAAGCCGTTTGCGCTGTAGGAGATATTTGCCTGTGTCATGCGTGTTTGTGCAGGATCGGCAACAACTGCATAAGCTGCATCGCCGGCTGTAACTCCGTTATAGTCGTTTACCAGTCCGAAGTGGTCTACGCTCATAGCCTGCAGTTG
>JALSXE010000329.1:0-2683 GCA_027072755.1 Campylobacterales bacterium
AATATTGTGCGATGCTCAGACTTCCGGCGGCCTGCTGGTGATCGTCAAAAAAGGGGGCGAAAAAGAGTTCGAAAAGGTCGCCGTAAGTTACGGCCTCAATCTCGAACCCATAGGATACACGACCGAAAGCGGTACACGACTGATAGAGGTGGTGTAGTTGGGCGAATTTTTCGACGACTTCGACCTTATAGTCAAAAAGCACCTGCCTCTGATAGACGTGCGTGCACCCGTAGAGTTTGAGAAGGGTGCTTTCAG
This sequence comes from Campylobacterales bacterium, assembly GCA_027072755.1. GTDB lineage: Bacteria > Campylobacterota > Campylobacteria > Campylobacterales > Hydrogenimonadaceae > Hydrogenimonas. The sequence continues at coordinate 256 of JALSXE010000329.1, forward strand.
GGGAGCGGTGAACCTTCCTTTGATGAACGACGAAGAGAGGCGGCTGGTAGGGATTCGCTACAAAGAGAGAGGAAACGCCGAAGCGGTGAAACTGGGGCATGAGCTGGTTTCGGGCGCCGTAAAAGAGAGCCGTGTAGAGGCATGGTGCGACTTCATAAGGGAGCACCCCGACGCTCTGCTCTACTGTTTCAGGGGCGGCCAGCGTTCGCAGATCGCTCAACGCTGGATTGCCGATGCCGGTTGTGAGATTCCGAGGCTCAGGGGCGGTTACAAGGCTTTCAGAAGGTTTCTTATCGATGAGATCGAGAGAATTTCCGCTCTGCTTGCCCCTGTTTCGCTCGGAGGACGCACGGGATCGGGAAAGACCATGCTGCTGTCGGAAATAGAGGCCTCTATCGACCTTGAAGGGTTGGCCAACCATCGCGGTTCCGCTTTCGGGCGTAAAATCACTCCCCAGCCGACGCAGATAACTTTCGAAAACGATCTCGCTTACGAGCTTATAAACATGAGCGATAGGTACGGCTGCAGACTCGTTTTCGAGGATGAGGGGAAAAACGTGGGACGTCTCTATCTGCCCCGGCCGCTCTATGAGAGCCTCGAGAGGGCTCCGCTCGTGATACTCGAGACACCTATGCAAGAGAGAGTCGGGATTACCTGGAGAGAGTATGTAGTAGATGCGCAGAGAGAGTATCTGAAAATGGGTGGAGCCGACGACCTGAGAGCGTGGAGGGACGCCGTGGCATCCGCGATGGACCGCATAGAGCGCAGGCTCGGTGGGGTTAGACACAAAATGGTGCGAAAGATGCTCGACGAAGCTTTCAAAGAGCAGTTAACAAGCGGCGATGCATCCGGCCATATGGGGTGGGTGGAGTATCTGCTGAGAGAGTATTACGACCCTATGTACGACTACCAGATCAAAAAGCGCTCCGATAGGGTGGTTTTCAGAGGGGATTACGAATCTGTCAAACAGTATCTTCTGGAAGCGACGCAATCTTGAACTACTATCTGTTTCTGATGCAGCTCTTTTTCCTGCTGCTTGCAATCTTTCTGACATGGCAGGCTCTGCTCTACTACAGGCGTATGAGCCTTTACAAAAAGCTCCGTACAGCGGAGTTTCCGCCCGAGTGGCTCAATACGCTGCGAAAGATTCCGCACTTCAATCTTTTAAGCCGCGAAGCGAAAGAGAGCCTGCGACCGAAAATGCTCTATTTCGCGATGAGCAAGGAGTTTATCTGCGTAAAGTGCGAAGTTACGGAGGAGATGAAGGCTGTCGTCTCTTTTTTCGCTTCATTGATGGTTATGGGTTATGAGGTCGCCGAGCCTTTCGAAGATCTCGACACCGTTTTGATCTACCCGCACGATGTGGTTGTCAAAGGTGTTCACGAAAAGAGAGGAGTATTGAGCGAAGGTGAGAGCCTTCTGGAAGGGGAGTCGACCCCGGGAACTATTCTTCTGGCATGGAGCGAGGCGAAGCACGAGGCTTTTCATCACGGCTGCGGCAATGTAATAGTGCACGAGCTGGCGCATCTGCTCGACTTCGATGAGTACTATGTAGAAGGGATGCCGCCGCTGGAGGGCAGAGAGCGCAGCCGATGGAGCGATATATTTTCCAGGCACTTCGATGAACTCCTCGAAAAGGCGGCGAAAGGGCGTGACTGGGGTGAGTACCGTTTTATAGGCGAATACGCGTCAGAGAGCGAGGCGGAGTTCTTCGCGGTTTTGAGCGAACGCTTTTTTCAGTGCCCGGTCTCTTTAAAAAAGCACTTTCCAGACCTATACAATGAGCTGAGGAGCTTTTACAGAATAGATACGGCCGACATCTTTTCAGCTCTCGGCTGAGTCGGCACCGTCCTTTTCGCGCAGAACTTTGTCGAGAACCTCGAAGACCATATCGCTGCCGCGCTCCATCTCTTCGAATGCGGCTTTGAGTTTCGCAAAATCGAGAGGATTCCCTTTTATCAGTTCGAAAACCCCTTTTGTTCCGTTGTGTACGGTTTTATGAGGCTCGACGAGCGACGGGTAGCTCTTTGTGGAGGAGAAGAACTCCTTGCCGTCACCCTCCTCGTACCATTTTCCGAGTCTGCAGTTGTGGTGGTCCACGAATTTGAAGACCTCTTTTCTGTGTGCGACCGAGAGGTATGTGTTGACCTTCCAGATTACATGGTCGAGCTTGGCCAAAGACATGAAGGTCCTGTCCGAAACGAATTTAAGATTTTTGAAGTTCTTCTGCACAAGATCGAGGTCGGCTTCGAACTTTTCGTAAAACTCTTTGGTAGCATCGTTTGCTTCGTCTATCTTCTCCCGCATCTGCTCCGTTTTGGCGCTCATATCCCCGACATCCTGTTTCATCGACTGCAGAGCGATATTAATTTCACCTATCGCCTTGTCGGTCCTGTCGGCGAGCTTGCGCACCTCATCGGCGACGACG
>JALSXE010000330.1:0-2677 GCA_027072755.1 Campylobacterales bacterium
GTGTATGGCGCCGTCGACTCCCCCTCCGCCCATCAAAGAGCTGTTGGCGGCATTGACTATCGCGCAGGCGCGCTCTTTCGTTATATCTCCTGTCTTTATCTCTATTCCCACCATTTATCCTTTATAAATATAAAACATAAAACCGATCCCAAATAAAAAGAGAACGAAGCATACGACCGTCACCGCAGCGAGACTTGCGGGAGCGAGTCGAACGAAAGTCGACCGAAAATCGCGCTGCCGAAGCAGTCAGCGATTTTCAGGCTTTCGTCGACATCCCAAAGGGCGCGGAGCACTCGATGAGCGAGGATGACGACCGAGTGCTTCGTTCTCATTTGGGGTTTGTATGACTATCTCTCTTCCAAACGGCACTTCGGACTCCTCCTTCACCACCCAGATCGTCTCATAAAGCGGTTCGTTTTGCGGAAATGTGCCTTTGGCGTCCGTAAAGTAGATGAGCATGGAGGTCTCCGGAAGCTCTCTCTCAATATAGTCGAAGACGGGTCTGAAGTCGGTGCCGCCTCCACCCTTTATCGAAAAGTCGAGAATCTCCCCGGAGACGAACCTGTAGACGCTCTGTATCTTCGCATCGCACACCAGAAGATCTACCTGCACATCGGGAAAGCTCAGAAAAAGCGCCTCCAGCTCACCTGCAAAGAGGCTCAAAAGCTCCTCCTCCACCGAGCCGCTGGAATCTATGGCCACCACGACTCCGAGCCGCTCGCTGCACATAGAGGGAAGATATATGCCGTTTGCGATCCCCTTTCTGTTCGGGCGCGCGAAGGTGTAGTCGCTCTTTAGGTGGCGGTTTATCGCCTGGTAGAGTTCACTACGCCAATCGACGGAGCTTTGGGCACGGAAAGTAAAAAGCCGCTCGATGCCGGCAGGCTCTTCGCCCTCTTCGGCCGCTTTATCGAGCGCCTCTCTCATCGCCCTGGCCCACTCCTGCTCGAGCTCGGGCTCCAGCTGCGCCGGAGGAAGGGGGAGGCTCTGCCGCTCTTTACCGCTATTTTCCGGCGGCTTCTCCTCTTTTATCCTGTTTTTGTTCTGCTCGTTGAACCCGTCTTCGTTGCTCTCGTCGTCGTTGTAATCTTCGTTTCTTATCTCATCTTTCAAGACGGCGTATATCTCTTCGGCATACATGCCGTCGAACCGCTCGTCGTAGTTCACCCGAAACGGGATCTTGAATCCGTTCTCCTTGAGCATCGAGTTGACGGCGTAGTCTGTCGCCAGCTGCCAGAGCCACCCCTGGCGCGACATCTTTCTGTTTTCGTGGGCCAGAACATGGTGCATCACGCTGTTTGCCAGGGCAAACTCTACAGTCTCTACCGGCTCCTTCTCAAAGTACTCCTCATTGTACTGAAGGGTGCGGCCGTCGCTCAAAAAGGCCTCCACATCGCCAGGCTCAGCCCTGAGACGGGTTGCGAGCATGCCGAAATAGGGGTGCTTCAGCACAAGCCGGCTCTTCGCTTTTGTAATCTTCGTCTCCACCATCATGCCAGCAGGTAGCCGAACTCCCTTATCCAGCTCTTCCATACGGAAGACTTCTCGACCAGAACGCCTCTTTTTTGCATCTCTTTCAGCGTCATCACCGAAAACTCGCCGGGCATCCCCATAAGGTAGTTCAACACATTGTCGAGCAGCTCTACGGAACTCTGAGCTCCTACACGCTGGAGTATCATCGACGAGACGACATATAGAGCGCTGGCGCTTTCGGGAACCGTCGTCTCCCTGCCGTCAAGGATATCCTCAATATCGGGAAGCTCTCCCGCCGCATCTCTCCAGCTGAGAAACTCGGCCGCAAGCTCTTCGCCTACAGTGCCGGCGATCAGCGGCATCAAAAGCTCCGGCTCCGGAGTCGATTTGACTATCTTGTCGACATACTCCCAGCTTCTCGGCGTGGCGAAACTTCTGTGGGACGATTTGGCATCGAACGCAAAAAGCGCATCGGGCCGGGCCGCTATAAAACCCACCACCGACGGATCGAAACCGTTCTCCAGTGCCCAGTTCCTCCACTGCGAAGCATCTATCTCCATCTCCAGATGGACGAAGCGGTTTGCAAGTGGTGCCGGCATCCTGAATACCACACCCCTGTCGCTCTCACGGTTTCCGGCCGCCACTATGGCCCACCCTTCGGGAAGCTCGTACTCTCCTATACGGCGATCCAGAATCAGCTGGTAGGCGCTCGCCTGCACCATCGGTGCCGCCGTATTCAGCTCGTCGAGAAACAGAATCCCCTCTTTGCGGCTGCCGTCGGGCAAAAATACCGGTTCCGCCCAGACAGCCTTGCGGGACTCCCGGTCGAAAAAGGGCATACCGCGCAAATCGGTCGGATCGAGAAGGGTGAGCCTAAGGTCCATAAAGCCTATGCCCCGCTCTTCGGCGATCTGGCGCACGATGGAAGATTTTCCGATACCGGGCGGCCCCCACAAAAAGATCGGAACCCTCTGCTCTACAAGGTGGGTCAGCGCCCTTTTCACCTCCACCGGCCTCAACCTGCCGCTCCTGTGCAATCCGTATATCTTTCCATCAAACTACCACCCTATATTGCGTTTTATATACTCCGTAAACGCTTCGTTTCTTTTGAGTATATTGGAGAGCTCGGCATCAGTCTGGTAGCCGAGCAGTATCTCTATCGGTGTGGAGGGGTTGGATGCCAGGGCCGCCATAACATCCCTGT
>JALSXE010000331.1:0-987 GCA_027072755.1 Campylobacterales bacterium
CGCTTCCGAAGGCTTTGAGCGGGCTCGGACACGAAGTCAAGGCGGTGCTGCCCAGATACTACGAGATAGACCGCTCCGGTCTGGAGCATCTGCCCGGAGCTCTCGGCGTTCCTATGGGCCCGATGGGGACACTCTGGGCAGGTATCTACAAAAGCGTTGTGCCGGGTAGCGGCGTGGAGGTCTATTTTGTCGATTACGAAGCCTTCTTCGGCCGCTCCGGACTCTATGCCGACGATAACGGCTTCAGCTACGACGACAACGACATAAGATTCATCTTCTTCAGCAAAGCCGCTTTCGAGCTTGCCCGCAAACTCGACTTCAGACCCGACATAATCCACTCCAACGACTGGCACACCGCGCTGCAGCCCGCTCTACTAAAGAGCAGATACGCTTTCGACGATCGATTCGAAGATGCGGCGACGATACTTACGATACACAATCTCCAGCATCAGGGACACTTTTCGAAAAGAGGCATAGATACGGCGGAAATCGGCTGGGAGCGCTTCAATCCGCACGAGTTCGAGGCTATGGACGGCATGAACCTCCTTAAAGGAGGCATAGCGAACGCGGATGCGATAACCACGGTAAGCAGAAAGTACGCCGCCGAAATTCAGACACCCGAATTCGGCTTCGGTCTCGACGGCCATATAAGGGCCCACTCGGCCCGACTCTTCGGCATACTCAACGGTGTAGACTACTCGGAGTGGAACCCCGCTACCGATCCGCACATAGCCGCAAACTACAACATAGGCGATATGTCGGGCAAGGCTCTGTGCAAAAGGGAGCTTCAGGAGCGTTTCGGACTGCCGAAAAGAGATGACGTTCCGCTCGTGGGGTTTGTCGGCCGTTTCGCCGAACAGAAGGGGATCGGCCTCATAGCCGGGGCGATCGAGGGGCTGATGCATCTGGATGCTCAGTTTGTGATGCTGGGAACCGGTGAAAAGTGGGCAGAGGGGTTCTTCGGCGATGTGGCGCGTCGCTACCGGG
>JALSXE010000331.1:997-10345 GCA_027072755.1 Campylobacterales bacterium
ACTCCGAAGAGCTGGCCCACAAGATAGAGGCGGGGTGCGACCTCTTTCTGATGCCCTCTCTCTTCGAGCCGTGCGGTCTCAACCAGATATACTCGCTTCGCTACGGCACCCTCCCCATAGTTCGCGCCACGGGCGGCCTCGACGATACGATAAGCAACTACGATCCGGCGACTGCGGAGGGCAACGGCTTCAAATTCCACGACGCCACGCACGAGGCGCTATACCAGACCGTAAAGTGGGCGTGCGATACATACCGTTACGAGCGCGACGCTTACAAAACGATGCAAAAGAGGGCTATGGAGGCCGAATTCGACTGGAGACACTCGGCCGCGGCTTATGAAGATGTCTATCTATGGGCGTACTACACGAAACGTTCGGCAAGGCATAGGTAACGATATGGGCGCTGTTTATTACGACATCACACGCTTCGGCGATCTCGACATATACCTATTTAAAGAGGGGACGCACGCGAGGCTGTACGAGAAGATGGGGTCGCATATCATGGAGCGTAACGGCAGGTCGGGTGTATACTTCGCCGTCTGGGCGCCGAACGCCGTCGAAGTAAGCGTCGTGGGCGACTTCAACTCCTACGACCCCTCCGCACATCCGCTCAGGATGCGCGACGACGGATCGGGAATATGGGAGGGGTTTATAGAGGGGGCCGAAAAGGGACAGACCTACAAATACCGCATAGTCTCTTCTATCGGGGGACGAGCTTTTGAAAAGGCGGACCCTTACGCGATATATGCCGAGAAGCCTCCCAACTCCGCCTCCCGTATCTGGAGCATAGAGGACTACGAGTGGCGTGACGATGCTTGGATGGAGCTAAGGAGCGGCAAAAACGGCCACGATAAACCGATAACCGTCTACGAAGTTCATCTGGGATCGTGGCGAAGAAGGGTTGAAGAGGGGAACCGTTATCTTACATATCTCGAAGCGGCCGAAGAGCTGGCCGACTACCTGAACGAGATGAACTACACCCACGTAGAGATCATGCCGATTACCGAATACCCGTTTGAAGGGTCGTGGGGATATCAGGTTACAGGCTACTTCGCGCCTACCGCCCGCTACGGAACGCCGCAGGAGTTCATGGCTTTCGTAGATACGATGCACAGGCGCGGAATAGGGGTGATCATGGACTGGGTCCCTTCGCACTTCGTTACCGACGGCCACGGCCTCATAAATTTTGACGGAACCTGCCTCTATGAACATATGGACCCCCGCCTGGGGTACCACCCGGAGTGGAGCAGCGCCATATTCAACTACGGCCGCAACGAGGTCCGCGCATTTCTTATTTCAAGCGCCATGTACTGGCTCGAGAAGTATCATATAGACGGAATCAGGGTAGATGCCGTAGCTTCGATGCTCTACCTCGACTATGCGCGCAAAGAGGGGGAGTGGCTTCCGAACAGGTACGGCGGCAACGAGAACCTGGATGCGATAGCTTTTCTCAAACAGCTGAACGAAACCGTCTACGGCGCGTTCGAAGATATTCTTATGGTCGCGGAGGAGTCCACCGCCTACCCTATGGTGACGCGCCCAGTCTACTCGGGAGGGCTCGGCTTCGGCTTCAAGTGGAACATGGGGTGGATGCACGACACCCTTAAATACTTCAAGGTCGACCCTGTTTTCAGACTGCATCACCACAACCGGATAACCTTCAGTATGTGGTACGCTTTCGACGAAAACTTCATGCTGCCGCTAAGCCACGACGAAGTGGTGCATATGAAGGGCTCTCTGATAAACAAGATGCCGGGCGACGAGAATCTGAAATTCGCGAATCTTCGTGCGCTTCTGTCGTACATGACGGCACACCCGGGCAAGAAGCTGCTCTTCATGGGAGGGGAATTCGGCCAGTGGAGCGAGTGGAACTACAAAGAGAGCCTGGAGTGGCACCTGTTGGAGAAACCGCGTCATGCCGGGCTGAAAAAGATGGTAAGTGATCTGAACGCACTCTACAAAACGAGGCCGGCTCTTCATCTTTACGACGAAAAACATGCCGGCTTCGAGTGGATAGATGCCGACGACGCCGCCAGAAATCTGCTCATTTTCGCCAGAAAAAGCGACATAGAAGAGGAGACGATACTCGTGGTGTGCAATTTTGCAGACACGGTACACAAAGGAGTGCGCATCGGAGTTCCGGTACCGGGCAGATGGAGAGAGATATTCTGCTCACAAAGCGGGGAGTACGGCGGCTGGGGGAGTTTAGGTAAAAAGAGTCTGCGGAGCGAAGAGGTCGAGTATCACGGTAGGAGCGAATCTATAGTGGTTGATCTTCAGGCTTTGAGCGTCACATTTTTCGAAATTGTGTAGATTTTTCCGCCGGTCGGTGCGGTAATAAAAGTTGCCTCCGTTTACCTTTTTGGGAGTATAATAATCGTATACACGAAAAAGGAGAGGTTATGGGAAAATATACCGAGAAGCTCGAAGAGATAAAGAGGCTCATAGGGAGGTTGCAGAAAGAGGAGGCCGATCAGATATCGGCATTTCACGACTTCATGACCGCCGTGGAGAAGCCGGGTCGTCTCGATGCGAAGCATAAAGAGCTCATAAACGTGGCTCTCGCGGTAGCGGCACAGTGTGAGTGGTGCATAGCGCTGCATGTAAAAGGCGCTCTCGATGCCGGAGCGGACAGAAAAGAGATACTCGACGCCGCTATGCAGGCGGTTTTGATGCACGGCGGTCCCGCGCTCATGTATATGACGCCGGTAGTTGAGGCGCTGGACGAGTTTTCATCATGAACAAACTGCTCGCGGAGGAGATCTACTACTATATGGTGCTCGGTCGCAGGTTCGAATATGCGGCAAAAGAGCACTATATGACGGGAGATATATCGGGTTTTCTGCATCTGGACATCGGACAGGAGGCTTTGAGTGTAGGTGCGGTGAAGGCCTTTGAGAAGGGCGACCTATTCTCTACCTACAGGGAGCATGTAATGGCGATGGCAAGAGGCATGGAGCCGCGCGCCGTCATGGCTGAACTCTTCGGCAAAGTTACAGGTGTCAGCCGGGGAAAAGGGGGCTCGATGCACCTATTCGATCCGTCGCGCTTCTTCTACGGCGGCGACGCCATAGTCGGCGGGCAGATACCCAATGCCGTCGGCTGCGCATACGCGCGAAAATACAAGGGGGAAGAGGATGGCGTGATGGTGGTTTTCGGAGACGGGGCGACCAACGGCGGGGCCTTTTTCGAGTCGCTCAACATAGCCTCCGCATGGAGACTGCCGCTCATATTCCTTTGCGAAAACAACCGTTACGCCATAGGAACCGAGATCACCCGTGTCTCACCTTTTTTGCAGCAGGCAAAAAAGGCCGCGCCCTACATGCCGACGATAGAGGTGGACGGTATGGATGCGATAGCCGTATACGAAACGGTGAAAGAGGCTCAAAGAGAGATTCAAAACGGCCACGGCCCCATATTTATAGAGGCCTTTACATGCAGGTACGAAGGGCACTCGATGAGCGACCCGGGAAACTACCGCTCGCCGCAGGAGATGCAGATCTGTAAATCGAAAGATCCGATAGAGAGGATGAAGTCGGCCCTTCTCGAGAAGTTCGGCACGGATAGGCAGATGGTAGAGTCTCTCGAGCAGAGAGCCGAAAAGGCGGTCGAAGAGGCCGTCGAGTTCGCCGCTTCGAGCCCGGAGCCGGAGCCCTCGGAACTTTATGAAGATATATTCTGCAAAAGGTGCGGCAATGTTGTATCGTGAAGCGCTTAACCGCGCACTAGATGAGACGATGGAGATGGACCCCGATGTCGTGGTACTCGGTGAAGATGTGGGGCTCTACGGGGGCTCATACAGGGTGACCGAGGGGCTTGTCGCAAAATTTGGAGAGAGAAGGCTGATCGACACCCCGATAGCGGAGCTCTCCATCGTTGGAAATGCCGTAGGTATGGCGATGGGAGGGCTCAGACCCGTTGCCGAGATCATGACGGCAAACTTCTCACTGCTGGCGTTCGATCAGATCATTAACCATATGTCCAAACTGCGATACATGAGTGCCGGAAAGATAACGCTGCCGATGGTAGTGCGTTTTCCGCAGGGAGTGAGCAGGCAGCTTGCCGCGCAGCACTCGGAGAGTTACGAGCAGATGCTTTGCGCCGTTCCGGGCCTCACCGTCTTTGCGGCGAGCGATGTGAACTACGCCTACCACGCACTCAAAAGAGCCATACTCATGGACGATCCGGTCATATTCATAGAGCATGAACTTCTATACAACAAAAAGGGGGAGGTCGACTTCGACGCGGAGCTCGACCCGTTCAGGGCGCGCATAGTCAAAGAGGGGGAGGATATCACGATAATAAGCTACCTAAAGATGGTGGACGACGTCATGGAAGCCGTGCCGCGGATAGAGGAGAGCCTGCGTAGAAGCTGCGAAGTGATAGACCTCTGCTCGCTCAATCCGATAGATTTCGAAACTATCGCCAAGTCGGTCGAAAAGAGCGGCAGGGTCGTGTTGGTGGAGGAGGACCACAGAACCGGCGGCTACGGATCGCAGGTGGTCAGCCGTATATGCGAGGAGCTCTTTTTCAGCCTCGATGCGCCGCCTCTGCGAATAGCCGGAGAAGATGTACCTATACCGTACAACAGAAGGCTTGAACTGCTCTCCATTCCGACCCCCGACAAGATCGCCGTTCAGATTACGGAGTGGGGGAGAAAAAATGGCCTATGAGATCGTAATGCCCCAGCTCTCCGATTCGATGGAGGAAGGAAAACTTGTAAACTGGAAGGTACACCCCGGCGACAGGGTCAAAACCGGAGACGTGATTGCCGAGGTCGAGAGTGACAAGGCGGTAATGGAGGTTCAGAGCTTCAAAGATGGAGTGGTAAAAGAGCTCAAAGTGCAGGAGGGGGAGAGTGTACCGGTCGGTACGGTCATAGCCGTATTGGAGACTACAGACGGCGGCGAAGAGAAGAGAGAAAAAGAGGAGCCCAAAGAAGCCCCGAAGAGCTTGGAGATCTCCGGTCAGAGGAGGCCGTCGCAAAAGAGTGCAGGCGGGTCGAAAAGCGCCGTAGACGAGCTTTTCGGTACCGAAGCGAAGGTGCGGGAGCCCGAAAAGGCTAAAAGGAGCGGAGTAGAAGAGGGTACCGGCGGAAGCGGGCAAAAAGCGGCGGCCCGTTTCGTCGCTTCAGGTGAAGCTTCGCCTAAAGCGAGAGCCGTCGCCGCCGCATACGGTGTGGATATAGAGGCTTTGCAGACGGCCGGTAAGCTCCCCGTTCCAGCACATGAAGCCGATATAAAAGAGTGGTACCTGCGGCGCTACTTCACCCCTAAGGCTCTACGACTCATCGAGCTATACGGACTCGATGCAGGGGCTTTCGAGAGATCTGAAAAGGTAGACGAGGAGGATGTAAAAGAGTACATCAAAAAGAGTCGTATACCGCTGCCCAAACCGATCTCTTCGAACAGAAAAGCGGTGATAACGGCTGTGACCCGCTCCTCGAAAAAACCGGTCTACCGCATCTACGACACTATAGATTCGTCACTTTTAAAGAGGTACGAGACCGAAGAGTTCACATATACGGTCTGGCTGCTGAAGCTCTTTGCAAAGGCTATGATGGAGCACGAGGAGTTCAGGACGACGCTTAAAGAGGAGACTCTTCTTGTGTGGCCGGGAGCCTCGATATCTCTTGCGATGGCGGAAGGGGAGGATCTTTACGCACCCGTCTTCAAAGATCTCGATACCAAAAGTGTGGCAGAGATATCTTCGATGCTCGAGCAGATGAAAGAGAGGATCAAGTCAAAAAAGATAGTACCGGACGATCTGAGCGGTTCAACTTTCGGCTTGAGCAACCTCGGCATGACCGGCATAAAGCGCTTCGACGCGATGATTAACAGAGAAGACTCCGCCATCGCCGCGGTCGGAAGTGAGATAGGGGGAGAGATAGCGATCACGCTGACCGTTGACCACAGAGTGGTGAACGGTTACCAGGCGGCTCTGTTTATGCAAACCGTCAAGAGATTGGCGGCCGACGATGGCTTTTTCGAGAGGGTGAAAAAGTGTGGCTACTGAGTTTCAAAAGAGAGTTTGGGATGCATTGAGACTCATACCGAAAGGGAGGGTCACCACATATAAAGCGATAGCGGATCATCTCGGTACACGCGCGGTCCGCGCCGTCGGCAGCGCCGTGGGCAAAAACCCCTATGCGCCGGAGGCTCCGTGCCACAGGGTAGTGCTTTCGGACGGCAGTCTGGGCAACTACTCGGCTCCGGGCGGTGCAAAGAGGAAGATGGAGCTTTTGGCGGCAGAGGGTGTAGAGGTGGAGAACGGAAAAATAGCCGACTTCGAAACTCTGCTGTTCAAATATGAAAAGGGTAAAAAAGATGGATGATAGATACGACATCTGCTTCATTGGAGGCGGACTGAACTACGCGGGTGCGGTGGTTTCCGCAAAGTCGGGGCTTAAAACTCTGCTGGTGGAAAAAGATATGGAGCATCTCGGAGGCACATGCCTTCACAACGGTTGTATACCTTCGAAACTCTTTCTGCATGCCGCCGCCGTGACATTGCAGAGCCAAAAGCCGCTGTATGAGAGCATCGCAGCTTTGAATACGAAGGCACTCCTCGAAGAGAAAGAGAGGGTGGTCGTAGCGGCTACGGAGGCGATACGAAAGCAGTGTGCCGGGGTCGATCTTCTGGAGGGGGAGGCCAGAGTGGTAGAGCCGAACAGAGTGGAAGTGGGCGGCAGATCGATCGTGGCCGACAATATAGTAATAGGTACAGGATCGAGGCCGTTCATACCCGAAGGCATAGTGTATGACGGCAAAAGGGTAGTCACAAGCGACGAGATATTGAACCTGAGGGAACTACCAAAAAAAGCGGCGATCTACGGCGACGGGGCCATAGGTCTGGAAATGGCCTCGTTCATGGCGGCGGCCGGGGTGGAGACAGAGCTCATATGGAGGCACGATACTCTTCTTAGAAGAGCCCACCCCGCAATCGGCAAGGCCATAGCCGCCCAACTCGAATCGATAGGTGTGAAACTGTTTCCGGACAGATCCATCAAGAGTGCCGCCGCTACCCCGAAAAGGGGTGTGCATATAACTTTCGAAGACGGATCGGAACACTATGTTCCCCTTCTGCTCGTGGCGACGGGTAGAAGAGCCGTTACAGACGTGGTAGGTGTCGACGAGATAAAAATAGGCAAAAAGGGTATAGAGACCGACCCTTTTTTCGAGACGACGCTCCCTTCACACTACGCCATAGGAGACTGCAACGGAAAACTGCAGCTTGCGCACGCGGCAAGGGCGCAAGTGCTCAACGTCGTCGCGACCATAACCGGAAAGAGCCCGTCACCCCTCGATCTCGGGCGTGTTGTCAAGTTCATACACACCCTCCCGATGAGTTACGCTACGGTAGGCTCCTTCAGTACCGAAGACAACGCGGTTGTGATGCCGATGAGAGGTTGGCCCTATGCACATATATGCGATGCCGACAACGGAGCGGTGGTTCTATACGAAGACTCCGACGGCTTCGTTACCGGAGCGGAGATTTTGGCCCCGGGGGCGGAGGAGCTGATAGCGACGGTTTCGATGGCGCTTGCCGGGGAGATGGACGCCAAGCTCTGTAGAGAGACGATTTTGGCCCATCCGACACTCAGCGAGATTCTCGAAAGGGCATTTTACAGGTTGTGATCATCTGTCGCACTCTGTGAGCTCAAAGAGGGTTTCCGCTCCTTTTTTCGCGGCACTCTCTATACTCTTTCATCGCTTCGGGCATAATCTTTTTGAGCTGCTCTATGCGGCTTCTTGAAGTCGGGTGCGTAGAGAAGTATACGATCGGCTCCTTGCCCGCCTTCGCGAACTTTTCCCAAAACTTCAAAGCCTCTCTGGGGTCGTAGCACGCCATCGCCATGATGATGAGCCCTATGTGGTCGGCTTCGCTCTCCTGCATCCTCGAGTACGGAAGCAGTATGCCCACCTGCGACCCGATCCCCACGGCAGCCTGATAGAGCTGGGCATATTCGCTGCCGCTTTGGCTGATGGCCTGGTTCGCTATAGCGGCCGCCAGTCCCGTTAGCTGCGCGACACTGAGCCTCTCGGCAACGTGGTGGGCTATGGCGTGGGCGATCTCGTGCGCCATGACGGTGGCTAGCTGCGCATCGTTGTCTATATATTTGAATAGACCTGTATAGACGAAGACATGTCCGTTTGCAAGGCAGAATGCGTTCGGTATCTTGTCGTTCTCAATTACGTAGAATTTCCAGTCCAGATCCATCCTGGTCGCTTCCGCTATCCTCCTGCCCACACGCTCTACCGGGACCGTATATTTGGGATCATGTGAAATCTTTTCGGTTTTGAATATCTCCTGTTCGGTCTGTAGCCCCAGTGCCGTCTCCTGGTCGGGCGATAGCATGATGATCTGCGTTCTTCCCGTTATCGGAGCTTTCGCGCATCCGGCGATTAGTAAAAGAGCGGCCATTAAAATATAGAGGCGTTTCATGGCAAACCTTTCGCCTTTTTGGTTACAATTGTACCAACTTTTCCTGGAGTCATCGTGAAATGGTAAACATCGTACTTGTAGAACCGAAAATTGCCCCGAATACCGGAACCATAGGGCGACTCTGCGTCAATATGGGGGCTAGCCTGCATCTGATAGAGCCTATGGGTTTCGTCATAGACGACAGCAGGCTAAGGCGTGCGGGACTCGACTACTGGCACAGCCTGAACCCAACCGTCTGGCCCTCCCTGGACGCCTTCATGAAAGAGCACTCCGACAAAAGGATGTGGCTGGCCACTACAAAGAGCGACAGGCCATACTTCGAAGCAGACTTCAGGCCGGGCGACTACCTGCTATTCGGCAGCGAGACGACGGGCCTGCCGGCGCATCTGCTCGAAAATTACCGCGACCGGTGCATAACGATACCGCAGACACCGCAGGGGCGAAGCCTGAACATCTCGATAAGCGCCGGCGTCATCGCTTACGAAGCGGTAAGGCAGAATTTTGAAACTTTCAAGGAGATGATGTGAAAGAGATCGTGGATATAATCATGACCGTAGCTTTCGTGCTCTTCATGGTATGGATCATAAAAGGCTACCACGCCCAGAAGTACGAGGAGCGTTACGGCGAAAACGGCACCGAACTCAAAAAAGAGGATAGGAGCGACAAAGAGAATGAGAGCCGTTCTTCAAAGAGTTAAACGCTCCGCGGTATCGGTAGACGGGGTCGAAGTCGCCAAAATCGGTGCAGGGCTCAACATTTTGCTCGGTGTCGTAAAGGGAGACTGCGAAGTCGATGCCGAAAAACTTGCCCTCAAAATCGCGAATCTGAGAATCTTCGCCGACGAAGCGGGAAAGATGAACCTCTCTTTGAAAGATTTGGGAGCCGAAGCGCTGATAATAAGCC
>JALSXE010000332.1:0-2659 GCA_027072755.1 Campylobacterales bacterium
CGCCGAGTCGGAGATCATCGGCCTGCTCGGCAACGAACACTCCAAAGAGGATATCGTCGCCGGAATTCACTTCTCCATCGCCAAACGGATAATTCGTCTTACGAAAAAAGTGGGGCTTAACGATGTCATATACTTCGACGGCGGACCTGCCCTCAACGCAGGCCTCGTCGCAGCTATTGAAGATGAACTTGGGCGCGAGCTTGCAATACCGGACTATCCGCAGATCACTACGGCACTCGGAGCCGCACTCCTGGCAAAAGAGGGGTACTCCTTTCTAACCTAAAACCTACAACCTCCCCCCCTCCTGGAGTGGCGGCAACCGGCAGTTTTACCTTCATCCGGATCTCACCAGATCATATCCGATGCGGATCAAGCCCCTCTCCCGAATACCGTTTTTATATCCTCTATCACCATGTAAAGCGCCGGAACGATAAGAAGTGTGACGAAGGTGGCGAAGAGTACTCCGAACCCCAAAGAGATAGCCATAGGTATCAAAAATTTTGCCTGCTTTGATGTCTCGAAAATCATAGGCATAAGGCCGCCGAAGGTGGTGACGGTAGTAAGTAGAATGGGACGGAAACGCTGAACGGCAGCTTCTCGGACAGTTCTGAGGGCCGAAACTTTGAGCTTACGGCGATAACGGTTTGCAAAATCCACAAGTATCAGCGCATCGTTGACAACTATACCGCTGAGCGCAACGATACCGAACATACTCACAACGCTGAGACTGTACCCCATAATCAGATGGCCTATCAACGCACCTATAATACCAAACGGTATCCCGGCCATGACTATGAGAGGCTGCAGGTAACTTCTAAATGGAATGGCAAGCAGAGCGTATATTGCGAATACTGCCATAACGAAAGTGGTTTTGAGGGTGGAGAAGCTATCCCTTATCTCGGTCTGATCGCCTTCAAAACTGTAGGTAAGCCCCGGAAACCTCTTTTGAAGTTTAGGCAGAAAATCGGACTGAAGGTCGTTCATGATCTCGAGCGCTTTACTGCGGGGGCGTATATTCGCTTCGACAGTTATGACGCGCCTCCCGTTTACACGCATGATCCTGGTATATGCATGACCCCAGGATAGATTTACAAGATCCATAAGCGCGACCTCTTTCCCATCCTTTGTAAAGAGCCGCAAACCGTATAGGGTTTCAAGCAGTTCACGCCGTTTCTTGGGCAGCTTGACCATAATTTTCGTCTCATCTTTTCCTATGAGGAGCCTTTGTGCTTCCGCACCGTAAAATGCGGCCCGCACTTCACGTGCTACGGCACGTGCATCGAACCCCATGGCATACGCCGCAGGTTTGAGACTGAAGTTGATCTGCGCTTTACCCTCCTCAAAACCGTCCGAAATATCATAAAGCCTGGGATATCGCCGCAACTCGTCGGCGATGAGACGGCTGGCACTCTTCAAAATATTCAGATCTGTATGGCTGATCTCCAGTGAAATGGCACTGCCGTGACCAGGACCGCCTGCATAGGCTGAAAACTGTAGTAGCTCAGCGCCGGGTATCTCGCCTGTCTTTTCACGCCACAACCTGACAAATTCGGCATTTGAAAGAGTTTTGTCACGTATGGACGCCGGCGGCAGATAGATACGGATAAGACCCTCATGCGTCCCTTCCCTCCCGATGCGCGCATAGATGCCACGTATGTAGTCATCTATCCCCTCCTCTTCCTGCGCCGCATAGGCCGCATCGACAATCTTTTTGACCGTTTTGCGAGTGACTTCCGCCGGAGTACCGAAAGGCATCTTGATTATCGCCTGTGCGTACGAGGAGGGTGTCCTGGGGAAAATCTGCATTCCCATTCGTCCGCTTGTAGCGTAGGTGACCGTAACGACAAGCAGCGTCAATGCCGCAAAGATAAGCAGATAGCGGTATCGAAGCACCAAATCCAGAAAAGGGGCGAAACGGAAGCGTACCCACGCCCTGAAACCGCGGCTGAAGCGCTGCTGGTACCGGTGGATAAAACGTATCAACGGATTTCGCACATCCTTTTTCACCTCGGCGAGGTGAGCCGGCAGAATAAAAAGCGACTCTATCCACGAAACGACAAAGATCGTAATAACCACCACCGGTATTACCTGGAAAATCTTTCCCGTTGTTCCGGGTATGAAGTAGATGGGTATGAAAGCCACAATATTCGTCAATATCGCAAACGATACAGGCACGGCCATCTCACGTGCACCTTTTATGGCCGCGGCGAGCGGCTTATAACCCCTCTCCCGATAGTGATAGATATTCTCCCCCACGACGATGGCGTCATCCACAACTATTCCGAGTGCTATTATAAAGGCGAATAGCGAGACCATGCTGATTGAGACATCGAGAAAAGGAAATAGGAAGAATGCTCCCATAAAAGAGATTGGAATACCCATCATTACCCAAAAAGCAAGACGTATCTCCAGAAACAGCGATAGTGCAACCAGTACGATAATCAGGCCCATCGCGCTATTTTTGAGCAGGAGCTTCACCCTCTCTTCAAAAACGGCGGCCTGATTGGTCAATATTTTAAGCCGGATCGAAGGCGGAAGCTCCCTGCTGTACCTCTCAACCTCTTCACCGACTATGCGCGAAATGGTAATGGGTGAGATATCCTGCGGATTGCGGATTGCGATTCTAAGAGCCGGTTTGCCGTTATATAGTGCAAAATAG
>JALSXE010000333.1:0-2659 GCA_027072755.1 Campylobacterales bacterium
GGAGAAGTTGCAGTAAAGAGGGATGCTCCCGTAAAAAAGAGTATCAATTACGGAAACACCTCCGCCCCCAACAACAGGGCACCGTACGCAAAAAAGGTCATCGCCGTTACAAGCGGAAAGGGCGGTGTCGGAAAGAGTACGGTTTCAGTAAATCTCTCCGTCGCCCTTGCGCAAAAGGGGTTTAGCGTAGGGCTTTTGGATGCCGATGTGTACGGTCCCAATGTACCCAGAATGGTCGGTACGGCCCACGAGAAATTGCAGTGGAATGAAAAAGACAAGATAGTTCCGAGTGAAAATTTCGGAATAAAGATAATGAGCGTGGGTCTGACTACTCCCTCTTCCGATACTCCGCTTGTATGGAGAAGCTCGGTGGCGGTAAGTGCGCTTATTCAGTTTCTTGAAGATGTAGATTGGGGAGAACTCGACTTTCTGGTTATCGATATGCCCCCCGGAACGGGCGATATACAGCTCACGATGGCTCAGGAGCTGCCAATTACGGCCGGAGTCATCGTAACGACTCCTCAGCCAGTCGCACTCGACGATGTAAGCAGAGCCATCATGATGTTCAAAGATATAAAAGTTCCCATAGGCGGGCTTGTGGAGAATATGAGCTACTTCATAGCTCCCGATACCAAAAAGAGATACGATATTTTCGGAGAAGGTGGAGGAGAGAAGACAGCGACAAGATACTCGATTCCGTTTCTCGGCAAAATTCCTCTCGATATGCAGATCAGAGAGTTCTCCGACAATGGAACTCCGCCTGTCGCCATGGGAGATGAGCTTCAAAAAGAGTACTACAAAGAGATAGCGGAAAATCTTTTGAGAGAGATAGGACACCCCGCATAGAGGGTGCCCCGATAATTTAAAGCCCCTTTTAGTATCTGATTTTACGCAAAATGCGTAAAATCATCTCGAAATCTGAGATTTCGAAGTTTTATGGGGCTGTAGGGCCGGTCAGGCCCTGCCAAATTGCGGGCTTTGCCCGGAATTTGCGTAACATCAGTTAGTATCTGTATCGGATATAGACTCTGATATCCTGCGCTTTGTCTATCGCGCCCATCATTCTCCCCTGTGCGCTGTCAACCTCTATAGGGGTTCCGCCGTCGGCGAAAAAGCCGTTGCTGCCGGTATATTTGTAATCCATATATGTATACCTTACCTGTGCTGTCAACGTTTTGCCTACGAGCTCTTTATTGAACCATATCTCATACGCATCACCACGTGTCGCCAGCTTGCTGCCTGCGAGCGTATCTTCGGCATATGTGAAACTTCTCCAATACTGGCTTCCATGGTTATACTCAACACCGACTCTGGCGCTGTCTATAAGCTGGCACGGCCAGTTGGCACCCGCATAGATAGATGTCCCTGTCTTTTTGTCTGCGCTGCCGAGCATCCTGTTTCCATCCTGCGGATCTGTCTTGCTCGCCGCAAAGCTTACAAACATGTTGGTATCATCAAGCATATCGCTGATTCCCTCTCCGACTCCCTGCGCAAGCAGGCTTATTGCCGCGCCGTACAGGTCCCCAACTTGCATAAAATTCCCCTGATAGTCAGGAATGCCGTCTCCTGTTACATCACTTGGAGCTCCTGCAAAAACAATACCTGGCAGGTTCCAGGCTTTGAAAGCTGTTGTATGCACCGAATACTGCCCATCATCATATGGAACAAATATGAATCCTGCAAGATCTGTGGCTTCATATCCGGGTACTTTATTGTAGTCGGTACCATTCCCGCTGATAACCAGCTGGTTGTTCACGCCGTATACAAAACCGGGGGTGATACCGGCGTATCTCACACTCGCATTTGTCATACCGCGGCCCATGCAGAGCTTGAAATACATTCCCGATACTCCGGTTACGTTACTCAAATCAAACTTGAGACTGGCACCGTCAAACTCCGTATTTATTATATGCCCCAGTGGAGATTTCGGATTCTGATCTTCACGGTAGCTGGCAAGAAGGCCATCTGTGGCGGGTCGTCTACCAAGACTGGCTGTCCATGGAATGTCAGCTCCCAAAAAGCTGTCGCCGAAATAGAGCCAGTAAGCCTCTTTTACTCTGAGCTCTCCGTTGGGGTTGGGTGTCTCATTCACAACCCAGTCAAAGTAATTGAAATTGGCACCAAACGTATTTGTCATCTGTCCATACGCTTTGTAGTAGCTGATCAGCCCTTTAAATACTACGTTGTTTGTCGGTGCATACCCCATACCGAGCCATAACCTGTTTGTAAAAATCTGATTCCAGCTGGAGTTTCCGTTAATATCCTTGTAACCTATTACATCATAAGCTGTTCTGAAATCTACGTTCCACTTTATATTGTCATTTAGCGCGGCAGCTTTGAGCTGACTCATCTGCTTTTTAATTCTCTTCGCGTCCAAGCCTTTTGTCTGCTTTTTCAAAGCAGCTACCTCTTTTTTCAAAGCTTCCAGTTCCGCCTTTAGATCGGCATCCGACGCGAACCCTACCGATGCGGCCACCGCGGCAGCCGCCGACAAAGCTATAAATTTCCTCATTCCTACTCCTTCTTATGTTTGATTTGTCGCCATCGGACTTGATATTGCAAGGAATGCGAAAAAAGACTTTTCGCAAAAATCCAACACCAAACCTCCGATGGCACTTGAGCCTCCATATATACAGCCATAACACTATAGCAGATATAC
>JALSXE010000334.1:0-2644 GCA_027072755.1 Campylobacterales bacterium
ATGTAAAAGGGAAAGATCTTGTGCTTGACTGCGAAAGTGACGATAAAGAGATCAAACTTATTATGAATGCCGTTCGGAAGATGCAGGATAATGTAGCCGCATATACGGAGCTGCAGGAGAATATGAAGCAGATTCTTTCTCAAAAAGTCGAAGAGAAGACGGCACAACTGTGGCAGCAGCTCTATACCGACCAGCTTACGGGGCTTCCGAACAGACGTGCTTTGATGGACGATCTATCGAAACAGAGTGAGGCGCTTGTCGCAATCGTCAACATAGATGACTTTACGGAGATCAATGACCTATACGGCCACCGTGCCGGAGATATCATTCTGAAAAACTTCGCCGATACGCTTAGAGAGTTGGATATAGACCGGGCCTACCGGATTTCGGGTGACGAATTCGTACTTATCAAAAACGGAAAGTTCTATCCCGACGAGGCGAAAACTTTTTTGGGCTCGGTACGCAGCAAAATAGAGAGGACACACTTCTATTACGAAGAGAACCGGGTTGATATCCGCGTCACCATCGGCTGTACGGTCGAAGAGGCACCGATGATAGAACAGGCCGATATGGCACTGAAAGAGGCCCGAAAACAGAGAAAGCCTATTATGATCTTCTCTTCTGAGTGGAATCTTGAAACGAAATATAGAGAGAATATCTACTGGATAAGAGAGATCAAGAGCGCTCTCGCACAAGAGAGGATTGTTCCGTACGCGCAGCCTCTCTATGATGTGGAGGGGAGAAAAATAAAAGGGTACGAAGTGCTTGTCAGACTTGTCAAAGAGGATGGCGAAGTGGTTTCACCCTATAAGTTTCTTCCTCTTGCCCAAAAGAGCCATCAATATCAGTTCATGACGATGAGAGTGGTGGAGCTGAGCTGTGCGTTTTTCAAAAAGAGGAAAGATCTTACCTTCTCCATAAACCTTTCGGTTGAAGATATTTTGAATCCTGAAACGGTCTCTTATATAAAAGAGAGGATTCAACATCACGGTGTGGCACATAGGGTGATATTCGAGCTTCTTGAGAGTGAGAATATCGAGATATTTCCTGAAGTAGAGCGTTTCGTGAACGAGATGAAAGATCTCGGATGCCAGATAGCGATTGACGATTTCGGTACCGGATACTCCAACTTCTCTTACCTTATAAAGCTCAAAGCCGACTTTATCAAGATAGACGGATCGCTGATAAGAAACATCCATAACGACAAAAACGCCCAGGTGATCGTGGAGGCGATAATAGACTTCGCGAGAAAACTGGGTATCAGGACGGTAGCGGAGTTTGTAAGCAACGAGTTGATTTTCGAAAAGGTATGTGAGCTCGGAATAGATGTTGTGCAGGGATACCACATTCAAGAGCCGGCACCGATAGAGAATATAGAAAAAGGCCCCGAAAAGGAAGATGTGGTATAATACACCTTTTTGCAGGGCCTTGCCACTGAATAAAAATTGATTATAGTGGAAGGTGTAATCTAAATGGATGGAAGAGGGTTGCTGATATGATTTTTGAAGATGAAGAGGATATCTTTACAGGCGGTTCGCCCAAGGCGAAGTTTTTCGACATAGTATACAACGCAAACAGGAATCTTGTCGAATCGGAGTTGGAGAAGCTCGTTCAGAGAGTGTGCGCTTTGGAGATGATGCTTGAGGAGAAGATCGGCGAAGAGGCGCTGGAGGAGGAGGTACGAAAGCTCACCTATCTACCCTCCAAAGAGTTGGAGAACTGTGTACAGAGCAGATATATAGAACTTACGGCGAATATATTGACCCAGAATGAATAGAGCCCTTTTTGCGGCCGCAGTATCACTCTTGATATCACCGCTTTTTGCAGATGGAGGGTGGGACCATAGCGCCGCTTTCGGTCTGAATAAAGATAGTTGGAAAAAGATAGAGATAGATGAGGGTGAACGCGTACACGACCTCAAATTTCTCTGGACGCTTTACAAAAACGGTGCGCTGGTAATGCATGTAAATTACGACAAACGCACTTTTCAACCGATATTGTACACGAAGTACGGATTGAACACTTTTAAAATCGAACTCTTCGCCAAAGCCGCCGACGCATCAAAAAAGCAGATGGAGAGACCTTATGCGCTTATAGTGTTCAAAGCTTTCGATGAAAAAAAGAAGAGGGCGTATCTGGACCTTAAGATAAAAGATTACGGGATGAGCGAGATTTTTTACACGGAAGGAAGTAAGTAGGCCATGTTGGAGCGTGTAGAGTCTTTGATGCGGCGGTTTGTCGATGACCTGTCCAATGAGTATATTTCGGAACTTTTTGAAAATCTTCCACACGGAAAGCGTCTTCGTGCCAAGCTCGTCCTCAAAATCGCGGGAACGGGTGATGATGCGCTCAAACTTGCCGCCGTTGTAGAGATGATCCATGCGGCAAGCCTTTTGCACGACGATGTGATCGACGATGCGACGGTTCGCCGCGGCGTCGCGTCTTTGAACGCCACCGAAGGCAGCAAACAGGCTGTCATGATGGGCGATATTCTATACTCCAAAGGTTTCGAGGAGCTGACGGGCTTCGAGCGGAGTGTAGCCTCCAAGATAGCTTCGGCCGTTACGCAGCTAAGTATCGGCGAAATAATGGATGTGCGGCTCTCAAAGAGCTTTCATGCGGATGAGCATGCATACATGCAGAT
>JALSXE010000335.1:0-2626 GCA_027072755.1 Campylobacterales bacterium
CTGGATGAGGGAATGAGGGGTGAAAAGGCGATGCCTCCTCTAATGGGAGTGGTGGTCGACAAGGTGGTTCGTGACGACAGCGAACCGAAAATGAAGTACGATCCGACCCATCCGGACGCGAACGCCGAAGGGTATGTGGCATACCCGAATATCAACCCGGTCGTGGAGATGGCCGATCTTATAGAGGCGACGCGTGCCTACCAGGCCAACGTAGCGGCTTTTCAGAGTGTGAAGGCGATGGCGAACGGAGCCATAGAGCTTTTGAAAGCGTAAAGTAGAAAAAAAATTTAGGAAAAGGCGAATGGATAAAAACATTCAGGGAGTGAACCGGCTCTCTTCGAACGATCTTCTTAAAAACGGTAGAGAGGTCGAAAAGAAAGAGGGCGGCAGTTTCGCGGAAGTGCTCAAAGAGTCGCTCGACGAAGTAAACGACCTGCAGAAAAAGGGTGAAGAGGCCATGAGCGATATCGCTACGGGACAGGTCAAAGATCTCCACCAGGCCGCCCTCGCCATAGACAAAGCCGAAATGAGTATGAAACTTATGCTCGAAGTTCGCAACAAGGCGATCAACGCGTACAAAGAGATTCTCCGTACACAGATCTGACGGTACCGTCGTGTCCCAAATCTCCCCCCTTCAAAACGATATCGATCGACGTATCGGGAAAAAGACGAAGCTTCTTCTCATAATGCTCCTGCTCATTACGGGTGCGCTCTCTTTTCTGGGCTCCATCATTCACACCGCCCTCTCCGAGAGACAGATACCGAAGCTTGTCATAAGCGAAACCAACAGGGCTCTTCGCGGACCGATAGTGAGCAAAGAGGGCTTCCGGCTCGTATTCAGCCAGAAACTCTACAAAGCTATGGTGAATACCCGAAACATCGACCCCGACAAAAGAGAGCTGTTTGTAAGGCTTTTTAGCATATACAGCGGAATTCCGGAAAAAGATATAAAAAAGAGGCTGCACGCGAAAGGGAACGTGGTTCTTTCATACTCGATAGACGCGAACCGTGCCAAATATCTAAAAGAGCTTGCCAGAAAGCTTCGCCTTCTGAAGGTTTTCATACCCTATAAAGATCGAAACGGACGGATAATAAAGTACGGGTTGAGCCTAACCGAGAGCGGGGAGTCGAGAATCTTCTCATACAAGGATATTCTGACGCCGGTACTCGGATTCATCAGAAAGAGAGAGGATGAGGGTTTCACCCGCCCGGTTGGAGTGAAGGGACTGGAGAAGTACTACCAGAAGGAGCTGCTTCCCATACAAAACGGCATAGTGCGGGGCGAACGTGATATAGGAAACACGATAATACTCGACGGCGACAGCTTCGTAAAACCTGCCATAGACGGCATGACGCTCAAACTGAACATCTCCATAAGCCTGCAGAAGGCGGTGGAGGCCGTTTTGGACAGGGCCAAGAGCGAACTGAAAGCGAAAGAGGCGCTCGCCTGCATAATGGATGCCCAAAGCGGCAGGATCCTCTCTCTCGCCACATCCAACCGATACGACCCATCCAACATCAGAAGAAGAGACTACAACTCCCTTAACGTATCGGCCGTAGAGTACACATACGAACCCGGATCGGTCATGAAACCGATAACTTTCGCCCTACTGCTGAAGGAGAAGAAGGTAAATCCGTTCGACATAGTCAGAACGTACGGCGGACGCTACAGGCTCGGACGCAAAATCATAACCGACGAGCACAAAGAGGAGTGGATGAGCGCCGAAAACGTCATAGTCTACTCTTCCAATATCGGAATAGCGCAGCTTGCACAGCGCCTCGACGCGGTCGATTTTACCGAAGGGTTCAGAGATTTCGGCTTTTTGCAAAAGAGCGGTATCGATCTTCCGTACGAGCATACGGGAGTCATGCCGCACGTTACGCAGATGCGCAGCGAGATATACAAGGCTACGGTAGCCTACGGCTACGGAATGCGCGCCACCCTTATGCAGCTGGTAAGAGCGTACAACGTATTCAACAACAGGGGAAAGCTGATCGAACCCAAAATCGTATCGGAGATCGTGGATCCCACGGGTCGAAGCTATCCGGTGGAGCAAAACGGCGAACCGCGGCAGGTTATCCCGCCGGCAACCGCGGCGAAGATGATGAATATCCTCGAAAAGGTCGTCAAAAAAGGTACAGGCACAAAAGCCTACACCCCGGGCTTGAGAGTGGGAGGAAAAACTGGTACGGCCCATATAGCGGGGAAAAAGGGCGGATACGCGAAACTTTACAACAGCTCCTTTATCGGCTTCGCGAACGACAAAAAGCGACGCCTTACGATCGGGGTACTGATAAGGGAGCCTAAGAAGAGGTACCACTACTTCGCATCCATGTCAGCCGTGCCGGTCTTCAAACAGATAGTTGACCTTTTGATAGAACAGGGGGAGCTGAAACCGGACCCCGCCCTCTCAAATCCATAGGTTGTCTATGAGTCTCGTCTTTCCCACCCGCGCGGCCACGAGTATGATGCTGTTTTGAATCTCTACTCTCTCGAGCGGTCTGAAGGAGCGGTCTACGACTCTTACATACTCCACATCTATATCTCTCATGATCCCGAGCATATGCTCCGTGATCTTTGCGCAATCGTACTCACCGGCCATTATGAGGCGCGAAGCACTCTTTA
>JALSXE010000336.1:0-10182 GCA_027072755.1 Campylobacterales bacterium
CCCGATACAAGCCATTTACATACCAGAACCTCAAGGATTACTGGGCATCGGCATTCGGAGATAAAAAACGGCTCAAAGATATGGTGGTTTTCATAGCGATAAGCCTCTTTCCGCTGGCGACGCTCTATTACGCTTTCGCATACGGAATCCTCCACCCCAGATATCAGAAAAACTACGGATATGCGGCCATTCTGCTCGCAACGGCTATCTACTATGCGACTGTTTCGGCCGTAGCCAAAACGAGTGCCGTCCTGTCGGCTCTTTTTGTAGCGATTTTCATGATAGTCGGCATCGTACTCTTTTATAGAAGGGTTCAAAGAAGGTTTTAGGAGCGTATCGTGCGGGTGAAGGGTGTACTGGCATACGACGGCTCGGCGTTTTTCGGTTTTCAGTCCCAAAAGAGTACCTCCAAAACGGTATCGGAAACGGTTCGCAAGGCGCTGCATAGGCTCGGTATAACCGCCCCTCCCGTAGGAAGCGGACGCACCGACAGAGGTGTGCACGCCACCGGGCAGGTAGTTCACTTCGATCTTCCGCTGCACTGGCAAAACGACCGTCAAAAGCTCAAAGTGATGCTGAACCGCCTTCTGAAGCCCCATATTCAGTTCAAACATATATCACCGGTCGCAGACTCCTTCCATGCACGCTTCGATGCGAGGCGGCGAATCTACCGCTACGTAATTAAACGGCATCAGCCCACACCGTTCGAGACCCCATACTGCCGTCACCTTCAAGATCTCGACGAAAAGAGGCTGCTAGGTGCACTGCGGCTTTTTGAAGGCGAACACGACTTCAGGCACTTCCACAAAAGAGGGAGCGACCCGAAAAGTACGGTGCGAACGATATACAGGACCGGTTTATACGCTTTCGGCAACTATAAAATCGTACTTTTCGAAGCGAACGGTTTTTTAAGAGCGCAGGTGAGAATGATGCTGGAGAGCTCCGTAATGGCGATGAGAGGAGAGCTCCAACATAGCGATATAAGAGATCAGCTAAACGGCAAAAAGATCTTTACACCGCCGCTGGCACCCCCGCAGGGGTTGTATCTAAGCCGGGTAATATACTGAAACATCTATTTTACGCAAATTGCGGGCTAAGCCCGCAATTTGGCAGGGCCTGACCGGCCCTACAACCCCCTAAAGCTTCGAAATCCAAGATTTCGAGACGATTTTACGCATTCTGTGTAAAACATTTCATGTTACGCAAATCCAGGGCTAAGCCCGCAATTTGGCAGGTGGTGAGCGGCCCTACAACCCCCTGAAGCTTCGAAGTTTCAGATACCGAACAAAAGCCTCTGACGATTAAGGTTTCGGAATGTATAATACCCAAGAAAAAAGAAAGGTTACAAAGTGAGAAAAATTATCCTACTTACCGCACTGCTCTACTCTCTCTCCTTCGGCGCTTCGGGTTGTCTGCTTACACAGCAAAAAAGTATCGATGTTACATGGAAGGCGTACAAAACGTTTGCAAAAATCGGTGTAGGCGGAGAGTTCACCTCCGTAAAATATACTCCCGCCGCCGTTGAGGGCAAAAACTTCAAAGAGCTTTTTGTGGGTTCGACCGTAAAAATCGACAAGTCGAAGATTTCGACGGGAAATCCGGCCCGTGACGAGACCCTTGTAAAGATGTTTTTCGACAAGCTCGAAGGCGAAACGATAGAGGCGAAGATAGTGGATATAAAGTCTCTTTCCAAGCATAAGAATGGTGAGGCCAAAAAGGGTATCGTGACGGTAGAGATAGAGATGAACGGAAAAAAGCTGACTATCCCGATGAACTATACCTATAAAGACGGGGAGTTCAGTGCCGAAGGTACGATAGACCTTTTCGATTTCGGAGCCCAAAAAGCTCTCGGTTCAATAAACAGAAGCTGCTACGATTTGCACAAGGGTAAAACCTGGAATGACGTTACAATCGGGTTCCATACAAAAATAACCGCATCACTATGCGATGTAAAGAGAAATTGAAAGGAAAAAAAGAGAGTGTAAGGAGGGGCCCAGCCCCTTCCCTAAGGTTTTTGCAGTTTACCTGCTCTGTACTTTTTGAGCGTCCTGCTGAGCATTTCCGTCTCTTATGTCATAGTGAACTACATTGTCGGAACCGCCGTGTGATCTGTTGTCGTAGTGAACGACATCGGAACTTTTTTGCGAAGAGTGGTCATAAGAGACGGTCTCTGTAGCCATAGCGAACGTAGCGGCTGCAACTACGCCGAGTAGAAGTGTGAACTTTTTCATCTGATCCCCTTTGGTTTTTAATCGGAGTAATTTTATCCTATTTAAAACTTTATAGAGATTATTCTACGGAACTAATCCGAGCACAAAAGAATAAGATAATTTTTGTCCTATTTGTTACCGCCCGGTACAAATCGAAACATTAGGCATGCATTCCCGCTTGAGTAGTGCCACACCCTTCGGAACTTCGATGAAAGCCAAAAAATCGGAAACAGAAAATTACCGATATCTCTTACATCGCACGAAGCCCCGTTCAGATGCTTTCAATAATCTCATCCACTCTGATTTTTATATCTGGAAGCTTCTCTTTAACGACCTTCCAAACTATCTCTTCATCAACCTCGAAATACCAATGGATCAATTTATCTCTCATTTTTGCCATGAGAGACCACGGCAAATCGTAAAATCTCTCTGTAATCTCTTTGGGAATCTGCTTTGCAGCTTCTCCTATTACTTCTATCTCTCGGATACATGCACTTACCGTTTTCTCATCTTGAACAAACTCCTCGAAAGAGATACCCTCGGTGTAAACCTCTATTTTTTCGAATTCTTGCGCTTATATCTTCAAGAAATAGTCTATAGTTGCGCTTCATACGGCTATGGCTTCTTTAAGGATGTCGTCACGCAATTGAGGTTTTAGCTTGCGTTTTGGGACAAGATCTACACTGCATTGGAGTTTCTTACTCAAAAACTCTTCGATCTCTATAAATGTGAGCAGATCGGGCACCTGTTTAAAATCGACCAAGAGATCGATATCACTCTTTTTGGTTTGCTCCCTTCTGGCGTATGACCCGAAAATGAAAATCCTCTCTACCCCATATTTCTCTTCCATATACGGTTTTAACGATATGAGAGTGCTTTTTAACGACTGTAACGAATACATTTTTACTTCCGGTACGTATGGTTGTATCTGATTATATCATATCTACTGCGTAGGGTCAGGCGGAGCACCTCTCAATCAGAGGGCTGGTGCAGCTTTTAGAGAGTGTTCGACACCTAATTTTGGGAGAAATTGCAGAGTGTCAGATTAAGTGTTGGTTAATACAACCTGTAAAACCTCTACTCGGTTATGACTATCAGCGGCTCTCTCTTTGGGTCCAGCCGCTTTACGAGCATTTTTATCTTCTCTTTCTCCATCGCTACGCATCCGGCCGTCGGTTTGTCTGCGCTGCTTATATGAAGAAAGATACACGATCCTCTGCCGGGAATATTGCGCGGGTTGTAGCCTACGGTAATCACTATTTCGTACAGGTCGTCTCTCCGGCGCATATATTCGAAACTTTTGTAGTCTCTCTTTACGACTTCCGAGTCTACGATGCGGTTGTAGTAGCGCGAGTTTACATCGTCTATACATAATGTTTTTTCGGTCGAGAGATAAAAGGGCATAGAGGTATTGAGATCTTCGTAACCGTACACTTCGTTTAGAGAGTATATGCCAAGAGGCGTCTTTCCGTCACCCTCTTTTCTCTTTCCGACTCCGTTGCGCCCTATGCTGACACTCCATACCTCCGTTACGCGCCGCCACTTCTCTCCACTCTTCTCGTAAAGAGCCATCTTCGCCCGCTGCCCTTTTACGTCGAAGACTCTGACGATTTGTGAACTTTCCCCGGGAATTTTTTCGAACTCAACATCCGCAAAAGCATAAACTGCTAAAATTAGCGGCAAAAGGAGAGCCATTGCAAGAGAGTTTCGGTATCTATTCACTTCTGCCTCCGCTTATCGCCATAGTTTTGGCAATTATATCAAGAAATGTCATCGCCTCTCTTTTTGTAGGCGTACTCGGCGGCTACTACATCATGGAGCAGAGCGTCACCGCCGCTTTGTGGCAGACAGCTATAGGCATCTTTTCTCTTTTTGAAAAGGGTTGGGTAGTCAAGACTCTTATATTTGCAGTTTTCGTGGGTTCGATAATAGAGCTCATCAGGAGAAGCGGCGGTGTAGACGGATTTGTACGTTTTTTGCAAGAGAAAAAAGAGCTCGTCACCAACCGCAAAGAGGCTGAACTTCTCGCCTTTTTCATAGGTCTGGCCATCTTCATAGAGTCGTCGATAACCTCGCTGATAGCCGGAACCGTAAGCCGCCCTCTTACCGATCGTTACGGCACGTCGCGCGAAAAACTCGCCTACATCTGCGACTCTACGGCGGCCCCGGTCTGCACGATGTTTCCCCTGAATGCATGGGGAGCGCTGCTGCTTGGACTGATCGGCTCGCAGATAGAGGCGGGAACGATAAGCGGTGAGCCCATAAAGCTTCTGGGTAGCGCCCTGCTTTTCAACTTCTATGCCATCTTCTCCATACTTCTGGTACTCTTTACGATACTCAAAGGTGTGAAGTTCAAGGCTTATACGAAAATTGATCCCCCGAAAATCGAGCTCTCTTCCGACAGGGGTGATATGATGGCACTGCTCGTGCCTATAGCGTCTCTGCTGCTGCTTGTCTTTGCGTTTCTCTTCATTACAGGCGGAGGAAACCCTCTGAAAGGGAGCGGTTCGACATCCGTATTCGCAGCGGTGCTGGGCTCCGTAGCTCTCTCTTCCGTCTACTACCTCATAAAAAAGAGTATGCCGGCAAAAGAGATTCTGCCGGCAATCTTCGGCGGAGCCAAGACGATGCTGCCGATAGCCGCAATCCTGCTTTTCGCTTTCGCTATAGGGGATGTGACGGTCAAAATGGGAACCGGCATATACCTGGCCCATTTCGCTAATGCCATTTTGAACCCTGCACTGCTTCCGGCCGGGATCTTCCTGCTCTCGGCGATTATCGCATTCTCGACCGGCACGAGCTGGGGAACCTTTTCTATCATGATGCCCATAGCCGTAACCATAGCTGCCGGTATGGGTGTCGGGCAGAGTATGCTGCTGCCTCTGACGATCGCCGCCGTCATCTCCGGCGGAGTATTCGGCGACCACGCCTCTCCGATTTCGGACACCACGATCATCTCGGCGATGGCGGCGGGATGCGACCTTATAGCCCATGTCAGAACCCAGCTGCCGTGGGCCCTGCTGGCCGCACTTCTCTCCTTCGGCGCGTTTATAGTATCGGGCTATCTTCTAAAATGATCCTGATCAAAATAGGTATGAGGGCCTCTCGAAACTTATCCGACTATATGCTACGTCAGATAAACGCCGCACTCATATAGCCGACCACCTGCGACTCGTCGCCGATTGCATCGGCGCTTGTGCGGTAGTCGAGTATCAGCGGTTCGAGGCCGATATTTCTTGCAGCAATCAGCATCGCCTCCA
Organism: Campylobacterales bacterium; assembly: GCA_027072755.1. GTDB lineage: Bacteria > Campylobacterota > Campylobacteria > Campylobacterales > Hydrogenimonadaceae > Hydrogenimonas. The sequence continues at coordinate 5,471 of JALSXE010000336.1, forward strand.
CACCGATCTTTCCGCACGCCTCACACCCTCTGTGCAGAGCCGACGGGTCGAGTCTGCTTACGGCATCCAGACATATACTGTCGAGTCTTTTTGCCTTCTGCAGATCGTAGTAGTGGCTAAGATCGGTACTGATTACGACACCTGTCTGCGGATCTGAAAGAAGCCACTCGATAACCGGTGCGAGATTTGCCGGATTTTCGTCGCCGTATACCAGCTCCACCACTCTCGCCTCCGGGAGATAGCTCTTTATAAACGGCATCTGAACCTCGGTACTGTGCTCATGGTGCGCCTCGGGTACGAAACCGAGACCGAACCTCTTTATGAGCTCTTCGGCCAATGCACGATCTACCGGTATATCTCCAAAAGGTGTCTCGTAAAGATCATATTCGCTTACGCTGGTACCGCCCAGATATACACGATGGCTCGGACCTATGACGGCCACACGGCTCACACCGCTGTTTCCGAGCAGCCTGTGCGCCACATTGGCCGTAAAACCGGAAAATACGTAACCTGCATGCGGCACGATTACGGCTCTCGTCTTGGTCTCCAGCAGTTTCGGATCGCGGATACTCTTTTCGAGCATCTCGTTGAATTGATCGAACATCATTCTTATCTCTTCGGCGGATGCCGGGTAGAACTGCCCTGCTACCGCCGCTTCTCTTCTTTTCATTTTATTTTCCTCCTTCGTCGGAATACGCTGCCGGGGCAAAGCCCCATCAGCTACGCTAACGCTGTGTTCTCCTCAGCGGAGAGCTCACGCGCAGATAAACCGCGCTTGATTATCTCCTGCATCATTAGACCACATCGTTGGATCAAAGCCTCGTCAGCTTACGTTGACACTGGGTCCGCTTTGGCAGCGGGCCCACGCGCCAAAAAACCAAAAACCAAAAACCAAAAACCAAAAACCAAAAACCAAAAACCAAAAACCAAAAACCAAAAACCAAAAACCAAAAACCAAATAACTAATAACTAACGACTATTCTCACTCCCATACCCCCTCTATCTCCCGGTTACATTTGGGGCAGCGGCCGTCGACCAGCCTGTTTACCGTTACACTGTAACCCGTTCTGTCTATGAGCAGTTCGTTGCACCCGGGGCAGTGGGTATCTCCGTGTACCGGTACGTTTCCGAGGTAGACGTAGTAGAGTCCGGCATCTTGCCCGATCCTCTTTGCACGCATAAGTGTATCGACTCCTGTCCATTCGTGGTCTCTCATTTTATAGTCGGGATGAAAGGCGCTCAAATGCCACGGTACATGGCGTCCAAGATCGTCGGCTATAAATCCGGCCATCTCTTCGAGATCTTTGTCGCTATCGTTTTCACCCTCTATAAGCAGTGTCGTCACCTCGACCCAAATACCCTCGGCGACCATTTTGCGCAGTGTATCTTTCACCGCCTCCAGACCCCCTTTGAGTACCTTTTTATAGTAGCCTTCGTCCCAGCTTTTTAGGTCTATGTTGGCCGCATCGAGCCAGGAGGGCATATCTTCTATTATTTCGGGGCTCTCAAAGCCGTTCGAGACAAAGATATTTTTCAGCCCCCTCTCTTTTGCCATGACCCCTATATCTTTCGCGTAAGGGTAGAAGATGGTCGGCTCGTTGTATGTGTACGCTATGGATCGTGAACCGCTCTCTACAGCCAGATCCACCATCTTCTCGGGAGTCACATAGACCTCTTCGTTCACTTTTGTCTCCTGGGATATCTGCCAGTTCTGGCAAAACGGACACTTGAAGTTGCACCCTACCGTTCCAAACGAAAGTGCCGTCGTGCCGGGAAGCATATGGTAGATCGGTTTTTTCTCTATCGGGTCTACGTTGAGTGCGCTCGGATGGCCGTAAACCAGAGTTTTGAGCTCTCCCTTCACGTTTTTGTTGACTCCGCAGACACCTACCTGCCCCTCCTTCATCTTGCAGTAGTGGCGGCATAGCAGACATACGATGCGATTTTTCTCCTCTTCGCTTTTATAGTATTTCATTTAGTCCCCTTCCATGAAGCAACTTGATACTACTTGCCTCAATTATTACGATTTTAACTCTTTCCGGAAGATTTGTCAAGGTTTGTTTAAGGTTTAGAGAGAATCAGGGAAGAAGCGGCTGTTATTCGAAAAAGGCTCTTTCACAAGGAAATGTTATCTTGAACTTCAGTGAACCGTTCTGCTCAATATTAACGGTACCGTCCATCTCTTCTACGGTAAGCCGCACCAGCATCATCCCGAGCCCGTCGCTCTTTTCAAAAATTTCAGTATCGACCGGAACGTGCCCCTGCTGGATATAGAGCAGTGTAGCCTCCCCCTCGCTGCCGATCAGAGATATCTTCACAAAAAGTTTATCGTTATCTGCGGCTTCTGCATGCTTTATGGTGTTTGTAAAGAGTTCATTCAGAACTATTCCAAGCTTCAGCATCTTCTCCAGCGGCAGAGCGAAACTGTTCGCATCCACCTCAACCTCTATCTGCCGCCCGTATGCACTGCTTATCAGCTCGACCAGATTTTTTATGTACGCCTCGGCATTCACGTTTTCGAGATCATCGGTTCTGTAGAGAGCGTCGTGTACCATCGCCATCATCTCTATTCTTAGCCTGTTCTTTTCCAGTATCTCTTCAGGAGATTCGCCTCCGCCCTCTTTCATCTTCATAATCTGAAGGCCCAGAAGCGACGAAATTTTATTGAGATTGTTCTTTATGCGGTGGTGAATCTCTTTTATCAAAATCTCTTTCTGCCTGTTGGCATGTTCGAGCTTTTTATAGGTAAGCTCTGTAGATATATGGTAAAAAAGAGCAACCAGAATCACGACAATGGTGCTTGCGACCATGTTTATAAGCGGAACCATATGAAAAAGAGGATGGCTGGAAAAGGCTCCGTATCCGTATATGCTGACTCCCACCCAGAATACAAAGTGCACAACCGTCATCCATATCGCGGTTGTGAGTCTGAAGAAAAAGAAGAATCCGAATATAGGGAAAAAGGGGTAAACCGTCACGAAGTCGTAGAAGTGTTTGCTCAGCATCGCCGTACTGCTCTCTATCTCTATTACAAGAAGAAACAGAAGCGCGTACAGAGAGGTCTTTTTTGAGATAAGAAAAGCTACAAGCAGAACGCTCAAAACGATAGCGAGGGCGAACTTGGCGTAAAAGACACTCCTATGCCCCATATAGAGGGCGAGCAGAGAGAGGGATATCAACATGATTACAGAGGAGAAGTATAGCCCCCCGAGCATAATCTTTTTGTGGTCTCTGCCCTGAAAAAAGATTTTTACCGGCTCGCTGACCACTTCAACCTCCCGCTATTCGCTTAAACAGGCAGAACCCGCCCGCTTATCCGCATGCCGTCGTAAGGAGAGAGCGGATCGTCGAAACAGAATTCGAAATCCGGATCGAAGAGCAGTAGATCGGCGTCGTAGCCGGGCAGTACAGCCCCCTTTTTGCCCTCCAGCCCCAGAGCTTTCGCGGGATTTAGAGATATCATTCTAACCAGTGCCGGAAAATCGAAACCGCCCTTTTTGACCAGATGTGTATGAAGTAGAGGCAAAAACGAAACAAACCCCTCTATTCCGTATGCCGCATCCGCAAAAACAGCATCTTTCGCCGTTTCGCTAACGGGCGTATGGAGCGAAGTGATCATCGCGGAACCGTCATCCGCAAGAGCGTCGAGCATCTCTTTTCGCATAGCTTCGTCTCGTAGCGGAGGCCATATTTTACCGGCGGTATTGTACCCTTCGCAGAGAGTGTCGCTTAGAATCAGATGGTGGATCGGAACCTGAGGTATCATACGGCTACTCTGCGCACAAATCTTTAGAGTCTGAGCGGTCGAAGCTCCCAAAACGACGACATCGACCCCGTAGAACTCCGCAAGTTCCGCGATTCTGGCCACCTGTGAGGACTCCGCCGCGGCCGGTATGCCGGCAAGTCCCAGACGGCAGGAGACTCCACCCTCGTGCATCACGCCTTCGCCCTGCAAAGCCGGGTCGTTAGCCCTGCAAAAGAGCTTCACTCCGTGCATTATCGCATACTCCATCAGACGACGGATCAGGTTGCCGTCTATATCGCTTCCAAACTCGATCCCGACCGCCCCCTCTTTTAGCAGAATAGAGCAGTCGCTTAGACCGCCGTCTGCTCTGACACCGGAGATAAGCGTAAGAACGTTCGTATCTGTACACATACCCGCCTGCGACTTTACGAATTCGAGTGCTATTTCATTATCTATGGGCGGGTCGCATAGAGCGGAGAGTGCAACCGTCGAAAAACCGTTTGCCCCTGCATCTTTACATAGGGCTTCGATAGTCTGCCCTCTAAGTTTGGAGTCTTTGACCTTAACACCTATATCGACCATGGCGGGCATCAGATATCTCTCTTTTGCGTCAATAACGTCCCTACCCTCTATCGACTCCGAGAGTTCCGCTATTTTACCGTTTTCCACCCTGACATCCAGCTTCTTTATGCCGTCTTGCAAAACTACCCTGGCACTCTTTATGATCATCAAGTTTCCTTGGTTTTTTGAAATTATATCCGATGTTTGTTTTGAAAATAGTTGTGAAAGTCAACAAAGAGTAATAGCCGGGACCGTCCGGGATAGAGGAGTGTTATTTGTTCCCTTTTTGTCAAGGTTTGAAACAATCGTAGTGCGGGCGCGAAATTACGGGCTATAGCGCCTCATCTTTTCGAGCTCTTTTCGCATCCGCTCGATAAAAGCGTCCGCCTTTGCGGCACCCACTATG
>JALSXE010000337.1:0-10154 GCA_027072755.1 Campylobacterales bacterium
ATATAAACGTAATGAATTTTAACATAAAATTTATGTATAATCGCTTCATGAAAACCGTCGCGATACTCGGCCCCACCGCATCGGGCAAAACCGAACTCTCCATAGCGCTCGCATCCAGACACGACGCCGTCGTTCTGTCGCTCGATTCGCTCAGCGTATACAGAGGCATCGACATAGCCTCGGCGAAACCCACTCCCGAAGAGAGGGGCGATATAATCCACTTCGGGATAGACGAGGTAGATGTGGACGCTCCGTTCAATATCTCTCTCTATTTCGAACTTTACAAGAGGGCCGAAGCGTATGCCGCCGAGAGGGGCAGGCCCCTCATAATCGTGGGAGGGACCGGATTTTACCTGAAGATGCTGATGGAAGGGCTTTCGCATCTACCTCCGCTTTCGCCGCGGAGTAGAGAGCGGCTCCGCTTCGCGATGACGAATCTCGAACAGGCGTACAAAACACTCTCGAAGATCGACCGCAAATATGCGGAATCGATATCTCCCAAAGATAGATACCGCATCGAAAAGGGTCTGCAGATTTTTTTCGCCACCGGCACTCCTCCTACCGAATATTACGCAAAAAACCCTCCGAAGCCGCTGCTTGAAGATGTGGCTCTTTTCGAGATAGCGGTAGATAGAATCCTCTTGAGAGAGAGGATAGCTAAGAGAACCGAAAAGATGTTCAGAGCCGGACTCGTCGACGAGGTTGCGGAGCTGGAGTTTCGCTACACGAGGGCTCCAAACCCGATGAAGTCGATAGGCATAAGGGAGATTCTGGAGTATTTCGACGCGAAGTCGGGGCTTGAAGAGGCCAAGGAGAAGATCATTACCCACACGGCGCAGCTGGCCAAAAGGCAGATGACCTTCAACAGAACACAGTTCCCTCCTCATCCCCTGCTGGAGCCCGATAGGATCGAAGCGGAGGTCTCTGCGCTACTGAAGAGGTAGTGCCTCTTTACAGAGCCGGCCCCACGCCCCGGCACCCTTCAATTTAGCGCACTCGCCGAAAATCATGCGTGCCCTCTTCGCATCACCGCTCGACTCGTAGAGAGAACCGAGTTCGTAGAGCCACCTGGCCCTCTCCTCGCCTTTGAGCTCCACTCCATCCAAAGAGCGCGCCACTTCGAGAGCTTTACCCGTCTCGCCCTCATTTTTGTATATTTTGATCAACTCGAATTCCGCCCACGGAGAGTATGGGCGACTCTTTTTGCGCCTCTGCAGATCCACCAGCTTCTCGAGCATCCACTTTTGCTGCAGCCTATCGGACTCCGTCTTGGCCGCATCGTACCCCATCTTGTAGATATCGGCCATCCTCATATCGTTCGCATATCTCTTCGACATCTCTTTTACCAAAGATACCGCATCCGCATATCTCTTTTCGCCAAAGAGCGCTCTTACAAGATCCCAATCGAGCGTACCGCATAGCGAAGACGCCTTTTTCCCCTCTAGCGCCAGAAGATCTTCGGACGCTTCGATCGCCTCACCGTATCGCTCCAGGGCGCTCAAAGCATGAACGGTTCTGCAGAGCCATACCGCACGCTCCTGCGCCTCGGCATCGTGCAGATGACTCTCCGCTATTTTCAGAGCCTTGTCATATAGGGCATATTTCAGATAACACTCGAACATGAAGCCGTCATATTCGCTATTCGGCTCCACTTTGAAGTTTTGCACCAGTTCGACGGCGCTTTTGCACTCTCTTCTGTCCGCACTCTCTTTAAAAAGCGCATTCGCAGCCTCTTTAAGGCTCTTTTGCGCGGCGCTTTTTACCTCCTCTTCTTTTACCTTCTCTATCATGGGGGCGAGCTCAAGCACCTCTTTGTATCTCTTTTGCGCAAGAAGCACCCTCGCTTTCGCCGCCAGAGCCTTTTCGGCGATGGGCTCTCCTCTGTATTCACGCATCAGAGTCTCGAATCTCTCGAGCGCCCGGGTGGCGTTCGTATCTTCATCTGCAACGAAGAGCGCGTCCAGGCTCTTCTTCGCCTTTTCGCTGTACTCACCGTACGCAAACTCGTCGAGGTATCGTTCATACCACTCTATCGCCTCTTTGAGATCGCCATCTTCGTCATACCATTCGGCTATCTCGAAAAGGACCGTTTCGTAAAGATCGTCGAGCTTTTTCAGCCTGTTTAAAAGCGCCCGGTCGATCTCGATGGCGAGCCTGTACTCTTTATGCGCGGCCAGCTGTTTCGCGATCTCGTGAGCATCCTCTCTCTCTTTGAGTATAAATCCCGGGTTCTTTTGCCAAATCTTCCTGATATACTCCACACCCTTTTCGGTATTGCCCCTGTCGAGATAGCGTATTGCCAGTTTGTAGGCCGCAAGCGAAGCAATATCGAGATCTTTCGTTCCGTAGTAGGCCTCGAGATAGCGCTCTATGGCCTCTTTGCTCTTTCCGTTGATGTAGAACCGGTCACCCAGATAGATTAGCCCCAGATCGGCACATCTACTCCCCTTGTGCTCCCTGATGAGACGGTCGAAGAAGTAGTCGGCGTCGCTTTCCAGGCCCGTTGCGCTGTATACTCTGGCCAGAATCAGCAGCACTTCCGGCAGGTATTCGTCCGAAGTGTATCTTTTTATAAAAACCTTACCGAGTTTTATTATCTCTTCCGCATGCTCTTTCAAATCGTCGGCAGCCAGTGCCTTGATGCGGTATCGAAGAAAGTCGCTTGAAAAGATCGAATCGGGATGCGCCTCCAGCGCTTCTGTCGCCAGATCGTATGCCTTTTTGTACTTTTTCGCTTTGAACGCCTCTTTCACAGCCAAAAAACGCTCTACATCCCGGTTGTTCTTCATAAATACCGGTTCACCGTTTATATCGACGGCGCCTATGGTCGGCACGGCGTAATCCCTAAGATCGAGGGGAAACAGGATCGAATCGTCGAAACGTCTCTTTTTACCGAGATAGGGCGGGCTCTTTTCGTAGCCGAGTACCATCCAGTGATCGGCACTTTTCGCTTTAACGGAGGGAAGCACCCCGTCTTTGTAAAGCGGCTGGGGAAGCGAATATAGAAGAGCCCTCTTTTTGGGCACGATCCGGCAGAGGAACTCTCCATTCTTCACTTTGAAAGAGATCTGGAAAAAGTCGTTTCTTATATCTTTCAGCGAGGTTTCGGGCATCCGTTTGAATCTGCAGACGAAGTAGGAGGGCTCCTCCGGTCTATCGCTGTAGAGTTTACATACGAACGGCTCTTTATCTTTTATATGCAGTATGGAGTAGGGGCGGCTCTTTTCTATCCCCCGTTTTATGTCTATAGTCAACGCGTCGAGGGTGGCGGTTAGCATTAGAAGAGAGAGCGTTAACCTGATTACGATGAAAATCTCCTCTCAATCAAAGAGGTCACAGCGGCTTAAAAGCCGCTGGCCTGGACATATGCGGTAATTATATCCATCATCGGTTCTACAGCCATAACCGCAAAGACGGTAAGGAAAACGGAAAATCCTATAATTGTCTGAAGCGGTTTCGAAGCATTCTTCATATATACCGTGCCCTCGTTCTCTTCAGGTGACTTGAGAAACATGTAAACGATCAGTTTCAGGTAGTAGTATGCAGATATTGCGCTGTTTATTGCCATTATGAGAGCCAGTATAATGTAGTCGCTGTTGACCGCCGCACTCATAAGGTATAGTTTGCCCCAAAAGAGCGAAAATGGCGGCACACCCGCCAGAGAGAGCATGAAGAGTGCCATCACCACCGCCCCTACGGGCATTATCTGAATCATGCCCGAGAACTTCTCGTACGGGTGGTCGTACCGCTCGTGCCAGCGCGACTCTTTGTGGCGCGATACCCATAGCATCGCGAACGCGCCGAGATTTGTAAAGAGGAAGAGAACCCAGTAGAGAAAGAGCGCGCTATTAGCCTGCGTCGTTCCTATCATGATAGCGGCCATGACGAATCCGGCATGTGAGATTGAGCTGAATGCCAGCATACGTTTTACATCGTGCTGTACAAGCGCCATGATATTGGCCAGAGTCATGGTAAGGACAACCGCTACATAGAGTATATCTCTGAGCCAGACGACATCGCTGTGGATCAGGAACTCGAAAATACGCATAGCGACGATAAATCCGGCGATCTTCGGAACAACCGACATATAGCCGGCAAGCGCAGCGCTTGCTCCTTCGTAAACGTCGGGTGTCCATGTATGAAACGGCACCATCGAGAGTTTGAACCCGAGTGCCGCGATCATAAACGCGATACCGACCAGCAGGATGGTCAGATTTACATAATCTCCGGCTATCAGGACCTCTTCAATCTTATATATCTCCACACTTCCCGTGAGTGCATAGAGAACGAGCGCACCCATAACGTAGAATCCGGCCGCCAGAGCGCCCATGATGAAATATTTGATAGCCGCTTCAAACGACTTTTCCCTGTTATGCAGCGCGATAAGGGTATAGAGTGCGAGACTTGCCGTCTCGAGACCTACGAATATGAGAATCAGGTTGTCGGTCGCAACCATGAACTGGAATCCGGCTACCATGAAAAGGAAGAGTGCGAAGAACTCCGGATAGCTGAATTCGTGGAATCTTTTTGATGTAAGCGCCAGCGGTATGAAGAGCATAGATGCTGCGAGTATTATTATCTGTGACAAAATAGCTATGCCGTCGATGAACATTACATCGAAAAAGCCCCGCTCTCCCGCCTGGAGTCCGAGCACGCTGCCGAGATCGACAAAGAGAACGAGGACGCTGAGCATCACATACATTGTCTTGTCGAGATCTTTCTTTATCAGGTCGATGATCAATATGCCGAGGCCGCCGCATATGGCTACAAGCATCGGTGCGAGAGTGCCGAGATTCAACGACTCAAGACTGACTGAAATTGGCTCTAACATTATTCCGCCTCCCTTTCGATTACAGTGGGCCTGATGACCTCTTTCGCCTCTTCGGTAATCGATTTTTTATGCATGAATGAAACAAGAGATTCGACACTCGTGTTGATCGGCCCCAGCACCGGTTTGGGGTAGACACCGAGCCATACAGTGACGAGAACAAGCGACCAGAGCGCCATACTCTCTTTGCCGTCGAGATCTTTGAGGCCCCTGTTCTTTTCGTGAACGACATCGCCGAAGAATGACTTTCTGTAGAGACTCAGCATATAGACGGCACCCAGGATAATGCTCGTTCCGGCAAGGATCGTCATGACGGGAGAGACCTTGTAGAAGCCCGCGAGGCTCAAAAACTCACCTACGAAACTCATAGTAAGCGGCAGGCCGACCGATGCCATGACCATAATACCCATGACGGTCGCGTATCTTGGCATAACTTTGGCGAGGCCGCCGAACTCACTCATCAGTTTTGTATGACGTCTGTCGTAGATGACTCCGACGAGCATGAAAAGTGCGCCGCTGACGATACCGTGGCTAAGCATGAAAAATACCGAACCCGCGATACCCTCCGGATTCATCGCAAATGTTCCGAGTACGATGACCCCCATATGGGATATGGAGCTGTATGCGACCACCTGCTTCATATCCTCCTGTGCGTAGGCCACCATCGCGGTATATATGATCATGATCAGAGAAAGCACCGCTACAGGAGTTATCATATATACAGATGCGTCGGGGAACATCGGCAGCGTCAGGCGCACAAAACCGTAGGTACCCATCTTCAGCAGTACCGCCGCGAGAATGATTGAGCCTATCGTCGGCGCCTGCCCGTGTGCGTAAGGAAGCCAGGTATGGAACGGAAACATCGGGACTTTGATCGCCAACCCTATAAAGAAGGCGACAAATAGCCATATTTGGTAGTTCATCGGCAGCACAAGTCTGTGCCACTCCGTGATCGAAAAGCTCCAGACACCTGTAGCCTGGTAGTAGAGATAAGCCATGACCAGCATACCTACAAGCATAATTAGTGAACCGGCGAATGTATATAGGAAAAATTTGATTGCCGCATACACCCTGAGATTTCCGCCCCACGCACCGATGATGTAGAGCATCGGAACGAGGGAGAGCTCCCAGAAAACATAGAACAGTATCGCATCAAGCGATACGAATACGCCGACCATCGTCATCTCGAGGAAGAGCAGCGAGATGATCATGTTCTTGATATTGTCGTTTACACTCAGGGCGATCAGACCTATAAGCGTGATGAACGTTGAGAGCACCACTATAAAGAGCGAAATTCCATCGACACCGAGATAGTAGCTTATGCCGAAGCTGGGAACGAGCGGAAGAAGCTCGACGAACTGCATCCCCGCATAGCTGCCGTCGAAAGTGAACCAGAGCCACAGCGAGAGCAGGAATTCGATCACCGCGACCGATATTCCGTATACCCTGATCGACTCTTTCGAGACGACAAATCCCAGCAGTGCCGCGACCGCCGGAAAGAAAACCAAAACTGACAAAATGTGATCCATACCTACTCCTTACCGCATCGGGCTATAGAAAATGGCTGCTACAAGCAGGACGAGCAGACCCACACCCATCCAGCGCAGCATGTTCGAGAGGTTGCCGCTCTGCACTACACGCGACACCATACCCGATTTATAAATTGTTCCGGCGATGAAATCGACCGTGGCATCCACCACCTTGAGATCGAGATCTTTCCAGAATATCTTAGACAACTCCGCATATGGCTTGCAGATGAAGTCGTTGTAGATTTTCGGAATGTAGTACTGGTTGAAAAGGAGCCTGTAGACAAAAGTCTCTTCAAGCTTCTTGCTGAATCCGCCCCTGCTGTAGACAACGACGGCTACGGCGATACCCGTTACCGCGATACCGACTGTCACGGCTACGAGCACCCAGAATGTTCCTCCGGACAGATGATACTCCTCTATGGGCAAAACGTATGAAACCAGATGTATGAAATCGTGTTCGAAGAATCCCGCAATTACAGAGAGAACCGCAAGGGGAGCCATCGCCCAGAGCATATACCTGTATGCTTCGTGCGGATGGTAGCCGAAAATTTTATATCTCTCTTCACCGAAGAATACGAGCATAATAAGTCTGAAACTGTAGAATGCCGTAAGACCCGCGGTTACCCACAGCGTCGTCCAAAGAACATAGTGATCCGTAGCGAACGCCGCCTCGAGAATCTTGTCTTTCGAGAAGAAACCGGCGAACGGATAGATTCCGGCCAGCGCAAGCGAGGCTATCACCATCATTATCATCGTCCACTTCATCTTTTTGGCCAGACCGCCCATCTTGAAGATATCGAGCTCGTCATCCATCGCGTGCATCACGTTTCCCGCACCCAGGAAGAGAAGCGCTTTGAAGAAGGCGTGAGTCATCAGGTGAAAGAGTGCTATCCAGTACGCTCCGAGACCCGCCGCGACGAACATATATCCGAGCTGCGAAAGGGTCGAATATGCGATGATTCGCTTGAGGTCCCGGTTCACAAGCGCCATAGATGCCGCAAAGATCGCGACAAAGGCACCGAGGCTTGCGACAAAGAGGCTGACCTCCGGAACCTCCCCGTAGAGGGGATTGGCCCTGATGACCAGATATACACCGGCCGTTACCATCGTCGCCGCGTGGATAAGCGCCGATACGGGAGTAGGACCCTCCATCGCGTCCGCAAGCCAAGTATGCAGCGGAAACTGCGCCGATTTACCCATCGCTCCTATGAAGAGGAATGCTGTCACCATCATCAGGACCGTACTCTCCGTCCCCGCGGCCTGGGCAAACACGACATCGTACTGCAGACTGCCGAAATTCCAGTAGACGAGGAAGATTCCGATCAACATTCCGAGGTCGGCTATACGGTTCATTATGAAGGCCTCGCTGGCCGCCCAGCTCGCACTATCGCGCTCATACCAGAAACCTATCAGCGCCCATGAGCAGAGTCCGACACCTTCCCATCCTATGAAAAGGCCCGCGAAGTTGTCGCTCATTACGAGCACCATCATCGAAAAAACGAAAGCGGATAGCCATGCGAAGAAGCGGTTGAACGATCTGTCATGATCCATATAACCGATTGAATATACATGAACGACGGTCGATACGGTCGTTACGACGATCATCATGGTCGCCGAGACCTGATCGACTACGAAGCCGAACGGAATGGAGAGTCCGCCAGCGTGGATCCAATCCATCATTTTGACATGGACAACCTCACCGTGCGCAACATGGGCCATCAGTACGATCGAACTGATCCATGATACGAACAGCAGGGTTGAAGTCGCGATTCCTGTAACGAGATTTTTAGGCCTGTCCGCAAACAGTGCCGCAAAGAGCGATCCGACCAGCGGTGCAAACAGTGCCGTATAGAGATATGCTTCCATGTGTTTCCTTTACCCGTGCATAGACTGCATTGAATCTACGTCAAGCGTACCCCGTCGCTTGTACCATACGATAAAAAGACCGAGACCCACGGCAACTTCGCTGGCAGCTACCGCTATTATGAAAAAAGCGAACAGTTGTCCGGTCAGATCGCCGTAAAACTTGGAGACTGCGGCGAAGCCGACATTTACCGCGTTAAGCAGGATCTCCGTAGAAAAGAGCAGCAGCAGCAGGTTCTTTCTGCGATAAACTCCGACCAGCCCTATACAGAAGAGAATGGCCGATACAATCAGGTAGTGGCTGAGCGTTATCATTTTGAACCCTTCTTTTGAAATTCTTCGTCGACGTCTACTTTGAGCGTCAGGCTCTCGTCCATCTTCTTGCCGGCAAGAATGATTCCGGCTATCATGGCAACCAGAAGCATTACGGCCGCCACCTCGAACGGTACGAGATATTTCGTAAAGAGTACAATTCCGACAGCCTGAGGATTCTCCACGCCCTCTACTACCGGGTAGATCGCCTCTATATGGTCAGATACGATAGGAGCCGCGAACGCAATAACAAGCAGCAGCGCGCTTAGCCCGCTGAGCAGGAATACAAGCTTCGGAGCTCTCACCTTCTCTTCGACGAGGCGCGTGGTATTGAAAAACATCATACCGAACGCATACAGCGCCATCACCGCACCGGTATAGACTATTATCTGTACGACTCCGAGAAAATCGGCTCCGAGAAGAAAGAAGAACCCGGAAATCATGATCATTCCCGCGGCAAGGGCGCTCATCGAATAGAGAGCGTTTTTACTCATAACCGTTATGGCGAACATAACGATCGTCACCGCGCTGAAGAGGTAAAATGCAACTGCTTCAAACATCGTCTACTTCCTTAATACGCCAGCGGCGTTTTCTTTATACGCTCATCCGCATTCGGGCTCACGGCACCGAATCCCGGGAACTCCTCCTGCTTGCCCTCTTTCAGGAAGTCAAGCGGAGTCAGAATATCGTCTCTGAGCACGAAATGGGCCCTCTGCTCACTGGCATTCTCATACCTTCCTCCGTGAACGATAGCGAGCTCCGGGCACACCTCCGCACAGTAGCCGCAGAAGATACAGCGGCCGAGGTTGATAGTATATTCCGTCACCTCTTTTCTCTGGTTTTCATCGTATCTGGTGTCCATTCTGATGCAGTTTGCGATGCATATCTTTTCGCAAAGTCCGCAGCCTATACATCTTTCGTATCCGCTCTCCAGCAGCCTGTAAAGCTTATGTACGGCCCTGTATCTCGGGGATATCGGAAGTTTCTCCTTCGGATACTGAACCGTATGTATATTGAACTTCACCATCTCCCTGAAAACGACCCAAAGACCTACGAATAGTTCGCCTTTGAAGGTTCTCTTTACCACCTGCTTGAATTTGTCGATCGGCGCCAAAGGCGGTTTGTCGACCGGAATAAACTTGTAATTTTGTGTCACGTTTCTATCTTTGAACTGTTCAAGACCCATTCTCTCCCCCTTAAATCATCAGTACCAGGCCGGTTACAACCACATTTACCACCGCCAACGGAAGAAGTACCTTCCAGCAGAGCCACATCAACTGATCCGGGCGCACATGCGGCCATGCGGCACGTGTCCATAGAAAGAAGAAGAAGAGGAAACTCACCTTCAGTATGATCGCGAGGGCCCCGGGAATGAATCCCCAATCGTTGAATCCGCCGAGGAATATGAGGCTTGCCAGAAACGCCAGAGTTATCATATTGGTATACTCGCCTATGAAGAACATACCCCATCGCATACCGGAATACTCGGTGGCGTACCCCGATACGATCTCCGCTTCATGCTCCAGCAGGTCGAAAGGTGTTCTGTTGGTCTCCGCAAATCCCGCGATAAGGAAGAGAACGAAAGCGACCGGTTGGCTCCAGACTATCCAGTCGGTGAACCC
>JALSXE010000338.1:0-10113 GCA_027072755.1 Campylobacterales bacterium
CGTTTTAGCTTCTCGATCTTGTTTATTTTTATCTCTGTCATCTTTTAAAATTATACTACAAAATAGGATAAATGAACTCTTTTTTTAGAGCTTTCATAATTGCTTTATACAGACACTGCCCGATGCAAAACCGGTCACAATTTCTGTTTCAGCGTGATTTATGATAAAATCGCGCGCAGAAATATAAGAGTCTACAGGAGAGATTTTTGGCCGAACTTGACTACTACGAAATATTGCAGATCGAACGCGGATGCAGCCAGGAAGAGATCAAAAAGGCGTACCGCAAAATGGCTCTTAAGTACCACCCCGACAGAAACCCGAACGACAAGGAGGCCGAAGAGAAGTTCAAGCTCGTAAACGAGGCCTACCAGGTTCTCAGCGACGAAAACAAGCGCTCCATATACGACCGATACGGCAAAGCGGGCCTCGAAGGTCAGGGTTTCCACGGCTTCGAAGGGCAGAGCTACGAAGATATAATGGACGATTTGAGCGCTATCTTTGAGTCGGTCTTCGGCGGCGGTTTCACCGGGGCGCGTAGCCGCAAACGGAGCGGTGCGAAATACAACCTCGACCTCTCCGCACAGATGCAGATAAGTTTCAAAGAGGCGGTTTTCGGAACCGAAAAGGAGCTGAAGTACCGTTACAAAAAGCCGTGTGAAGCCTGCAGGGGAACCGGCGCGAAAGACGGCACCGTCAAGCAGTGCGAATACTGCAACGGGCAGGGGCAGGTATATATGCGCCAGGGCTTCATGACCTACGCGCAGACATGTCCGAGGTGCCACGGAAGCGGCGAAGTGATAGCCCAAAAGTGCCCCAAGTGCGACGGGCGCGGCTACGAAGAGGTGGAGACCACCGTTACCGTGGAGATTCCGGAGGGTGTGGACGACGGCAACAGGCTGCGCATACCCGGCGCCGGGAACATAGCGCCGGACGGAAGGCGCGGCGATCTCTACGTGACATTCTATGTCGAGGAGGATGAGCACTTCATAAGACACGGAGACGACATCTACCTCGAGGTGCCGGTCTTTTTCACCCAGGCGGTTCTTGGAGACACCATAGAGATTCCCACACTCCGCGGCAAAAAGGAGCTCAAGCTAAACCAGGGCACCAAGGACAAAGAGCAGTTCGTCTTCAGAAACGAAGGGGTCAGGAACGTTCACAGCGGACGTCTGGGCAACCTCATCGCGCAGGTGCGGCTAGTCTACCCCAAATCTTTGAACGAGAAGCAGAAAGAGCTGCTAAGGGAGCTGCAGGAGAGTTTCGGCATAGAGAGCAAGCCTCACGAAAGCATCTTCGAGTCGGCTTTCGAAAAGATAAAGGGGTGGTTCAAAAAGTAGCCCTCTGCCGCTATCGGCCAAAAAGGGTCGGACGCTACCTGTTTACAGGCAGAAGTTCCCTCTTTCTATAGGCCAGGAGGATCGTCACCGCGACTACCGCGACGACGTAGTAGACGAAAGTCGGAATCGGCACGGCGTCCCCTTTGGCGTAGGAGTGCATACCGCTTAGGTAGTAGTTTACCCCGAAGTAGGTCATGACGACCGAGCTTATCGCCAGCAGCGAGGCTACGTTGAAAGCGAATATCCCGCGAAACGATTTGTAGAAACGGAGGTGCAGCACGGCCGCATACACCAGTATGGTCACCAGCGCCCACGTCTCTTTGGGGTCCCACCCCCAGTATCTGCCCCAGCTTTCGTTTGCCCAGACGCCGCCCATGAAGTTTCCTACCGTAAGAAGTGCAAGACCGAAGATGAGGCTCATCTCGTTGATGTGCGTCAGCTCTCTTATCGAGTACTCTATATCGGCCCTGTTCTCACCGTGTTTGATGATATAGAGCCACAGCGTTATAAATGCAAGAAGCGCGCCGAGCCCCAGAAAGCCGTAGCTTGCGGTAATCAGCGATACGTGTATCATGAGCCAGTACGATTTGAGCACCGGAACGAGATTCGTAATCTCGGGATCGAGCCAATTGAGGTGAGCGACGAAGAGTATGAGCCCGGCGAGTATTCCGGTGGCCGCCAGAGTGATGGGCGAGTGTTTGGAAAATATGAATCCCGCAAGCAGCGTGGCCCACGCTATGTAGAGCATCGACTCGTAACCGTTGCTCCAGGGAGCGTGGCCCGATATGTACCATCTGAGTCCGAGTGCGGCCGTATGTATGAAAAAGCCGGCTATAAGAAGCGTCATGGAGACTCTTACAGGCCACTTCAGGTTGAATTTCGGTTTGAGAATATGGAAAATGGAGAGAAAGAGCAGGATGAAACCGACACAGAAATAGAGCGGTACGAGGCTCTCGAACGGTTTGTAGCGGTTCATCATGATCTCCGCTTTTATCTTGTTTTCGCTCGGAATTACCGCCGCCCCGTAGAAGCGCTGGTAGCTCTTTATCACATCCAGCGCCTTGTCGGCCCTGCTCCAGTTTCCGTCCGCGAGAGCTTCGTCGATATTGCTGAAGTAGCTTGCAAGAACGGCCTGTACGAATTGGGCATTTTTCTGGTCAAACTCTTTTATGGCTCCTATGGGGGAGTACCATCGGCCCAGTTTGTCTTTCGGGTCGGGGAAGATACGCAGCAAAGAACCGCTGAACGACATATAGAGAACGTTAACACGCTCGTCCACTTTGAGTATCTCTTTGTCGAGCGTACCTCTCTGAGCCGGGCGCTTGCGTGAAATCTTTTCGACAAGAGCGGCCAGTTTGTACTCCCTCTTTTTGGAGCCGGTGAAGAAGTCGTCTAAGGCGGCGTATCTCTTTTCGGGGGAGATTCCGATTATTTTGTTGATCCCTTTGTCGGAGATCCTGATCACCGGAACTTTCTGCCACTCTTCCGGGCGGACTATCATCCCCAAAAACGCCTGACCGGCGTTCATGCCGAATATCTTCTCTTTCCGGCTCACTTTCCGCAGTACCTCCCTGGCCAGGGTATCCACCGGCTCTATGCGGCCGTCGTGCGATTGCACCAGCAGGTAGCCGAACTTTTCCGCATGCTCTTTGTCTATTTTCGGAAGTCCCGCAGCCGGATCGGCGGCATGGAGGTGGTGTGTACCCGAAAGCGCCAGAAGCGCTACCGAAGCGGCGGCACACCTCTTAGCAAGCCTCTGAAGATCTCTGGCCCTTCGCATGAGGGTCTGGAAACGGCTCGAGTGTACGAACATCGAGCCGAACATTCCTATCGTCAACAGAAGGTATCCGAAATATGTGGGCCATGTACCGGGGTCATGGTTGACCGAGAGTACCGTACCCTTCTCGTCCATATCGTAAGAGGATTGGAAAAAACGGTAACCGTCGTAGTCGAGTACATGGTTCATATATATCCTGTACGGCATTCTGACATTGTTTCTTGTGTCTATCAGTATAACTTCGCTCGCATACGAAGAGGGGCTCATCGAGCCCGGATATCGTTCGAGCTGGAAATCGACAAGCTTGAGATAGAAAGGAAGATGTACGAGGCGCGCACCGTAGCTTACGGCGATGCGGTATCCGTCAAGCTCGCTCCATACAGGCTCTGCCGGCACACCCTTTTTGCCGAAGACGACGACCCTTTTCGATATGTCGCCTACCTTCAGCTCGACCTCTACGGCATCCTGCAGCCCCTTAATATCGGTCACCGGACTCTCTTCGTCCGCCGAAACCGCAACCCTCTTCGCATGTTCGAAAGCATCTTTTATAACAAAGCGCACGCCCGCGGCACTGTATAGACGGCGGGGGTATATCTCCGACTCTCCGGCCGAGACCGTGCCGGATCTTCTGTCGTCCATGCTCATATATTCGAGCGCATACGGTGTCTCGACCATCAGGCGTCCGTTTTCAAAAAAGAGCCTTACCGTCGGTTTTTCGAAGCTTTCGTTGCCTTCGAACACTATGACGAAAGCGGGCGTTTCGACACTCTCCCCCTCTTCGAGTGTCAAAGCTTCCGGTCTTCCATCCGAAACGACCATCATTGAGATCATTGCTTTTCCGTTCGGATCCTCAACCGCTTTCGTTACGGCGTCTGGAATGTAGCGGAGTACCTTTAGCGTGATGATATCTTTATCCATGCGAATCTCTTCGCTGAAGCTGTTGGAGCCTATTTTCGAGAAGAGTACCGGCCTTGCGTAGGTCAGATGCTTTTTACCCTTTATCGCCTCAAGCTGCAGATAGGTACTGTCGCTGACAATCTCGTTGCTAACCTCCCCCTCTCTTATGTGCATGATCCCTTCGAAACCGTAATATCGGGTTATCGCCGCCCCAATGAGTATCACGATAAAGGAGATGTGAAACAGAAAAACGAGCCTTTTGCCGTGCCGCCACATACGAAACCGAACTATATTGGCAATGAGGTTGAGAGCCAGGACCAGAAGCAGGAACTCGAACCAGCCCGCATTGTATACGAGCGCTTTTGCGGTTTGGGTGCCGTAATCGTTCTCTATAAACGTAGCTGCGGCGATAGAGAGTGCGAAAAGCAGCATAAGTATAACCGCACTCTGCATCGATAGGAGGTATTCTGAAATCTTTTTCATTCTCATAGGCGCCTTTGTAGCAGTAATTTTATCAAAACCGGAGCCGATTGCAAATTTAATACGGAAAATAGATGAGATTGGTAAGTTTGGTGTCCTGAAACCGGACACCGCCAAAGCGGTGTACCTACTTCAGGTCGCTCCAGCGCAGTCCGATGTTTATGCTGGTTTTCAGGGGCACTTCGAGCTCTACCGTATGCTCCATCACCTCAGCGAATCTTTCGGAGAGTCTTTCGGCATCTTCGGCACGGATCTCGAAGATCAGTTCGTCGTGTATCTGCAGCTCTATGGCCGCATCCAGCGACTCCTCCCTGATGATACGGTGAATATGAAGCATAGCCATCTTGATCAAGTCTGCGGTACTTCCCTGAAAGACGGTGTTGCCCGCCTCTCTGAGATAGGCAGCGAGCTGCATCGCGTTTGCGTGTTCGAAATCGAAATATCGTCTGCGACCGAGCAGAGTCTCTACATACCCCTTCTCTTTCGCACCCGCCTCTATCGATTCGAGGTACGATTTTACGGTAGGGAATGAGGCGAAGTAGTTCTCTATTATCTCTTTCGCCTCTTTGGTCGAAATTCCGAGCGTCTGGGCGAGCTTTCTGCTTCCCATCCCGTAAAGAAGGCCGAAATTCACCGTTTTGGCGATATTTCTCTTCGAAGCGGCCTCCTCTTTGCCGAAGAGCTTGACTGCCGTCTCCATATGGATATCTTTCCCGCTTCTAAACGCCTCGGTAAGTACCGGGTCTTTCGAAAAGTGCGCAAGGAACCGCAGCTCTATCTGGGAGTAGTCTATGCCGACAAGCCTATACCCTTCAGCGGCTACGAACCCCTCCCTGATGCGTCTGCCTTCCTCCGTCTTGACGGGGATGTTCTGCAGGTTCGGATTTTTGCTGCTGAGCCTCCCGGTCGCGGTTCCCGTCTGGATGAAGGAGGTGTATATGCGATGCTGCGGATCTCCTTTGCCCAGCTTCAGCAGCGGCTCTATGTATGTGCTCATCAGTTTGTGCAGCTCCCGGTACTGCAGAATCTTCTCGATTATCGGATGCTCGTCCTTCAGAGAGTCTAACACCTTTTCGTTCGTGCTGTAACCGCCGGAGCGGTTCTTTTTCCCGCCCGGAAGCCCAAGTGTCACAAAGAGAATTTCGCCCAGCTGCTTTGGGGAGTTTATGTTGAACTCCCTGCCGGCAAGATCGTAAATCTTCTGTGTCAGTTTCGCCAGACGTTCACTTATCTCGCTTTTTAGCGATTCGAACCTCTCAATATCTACCGCGATACCGTGGCGCTCCATGCAGACAAGAAGGTTTATGAAAGGAAACTCGACCTCTTCAGCCTCCTTGAGCAGATGCTCGGCTCCCTGAAGCTTCAGAACCTCTTTTAGCCTGAAATAGAGCCTGTAGCTCATCCAGGCATCTTCGGCCGCATATCTCGTCGCCTCCTCTATAGGCACGGTGCTGAAGTTCTCACCCTTTTTTACCGTATCTTTGAAAGCTACCATCTCATGGTCGAAATAGCGCAGCGCCAGTCTGTCGAGCCCTACGGCCCCCTCCGGGTCGGCCAGCCACGCCAGCAGCATCGTGTCGGCGAACGGCTCTGCCTCTTCGAAACCGAAAACGTTATACAGGAGTGCCAGGTCGAATTTGAGGTTATGCCCGAAAAAGCGTTTTGAGAGAAGTCTCTTCAACCCCTCTTTAGCATCTTTCATATCTACCTGATCCCCTACACCCAGATAGCTGTGAGCCACAGGCACATAATAGGCCCTTTTTTCATCGAAACAGAAACTGAAGCCGACAAGTGAGGCACTTTTGGTATCGAGTGAATCGGTCTCCGTATCTATCGCCACCGGAGCATCTTCCGCAATACTGTCTATAATAGAGAAGAGGGTATCGGCATCATCTATCAGCACAGCCTCGAAGCTGTTGTTCCGCTCTTTTTCGATCTGCGGTGCGGAGCCGCTCTCTTTCTGCAGACGGCGCAGAATGTTTCTCATCTCGTATTTGCGAAGTTCGTCTTCAATTTTTAGCAGCGGGTCGCTCGGCGGCATTCTGAAAGCGGTAAGGTCGCAGTTGTCGAATATGTCATCCCGAAGCGTCACGAGCTCCCTGCTTCTGTAGGCATCCTCTTTGTGTTTTATAAGCAGATTTTTTATGCGCTCCGGTTTTACCTCGTCTATATGTTCGTATATACCGTCAAGGGTCTTAAACTGTGTAAGCAGCTTTACCGCCGTCTTGGGCCCTATTCCCGGTACACCCGGAACGTTGTCGGAGCTGTCGCCTATGAGCGCCTGATAGTCGGTGAACTGACGCGGATGGATACCGTACTTCTCCTCGCACGCCTCTTCGTCAATCTCTATCTTTTTTATCGGGTCGAAAAGAACGACGTTTCTGTCGTCTATGAGCTGGTAGAGGTCCTTGTCGTGGCTGACGATGCGCACCTTTATGCCCTGCTCTTTCGCGCACTTCACCATAGAGGCTATTACATCGTCGGCTTCGTAGTTTTCGAGGCTCAGTTTCGAAAGCCCCATCTTCTCTATCCACTCTATAGCAACGGGAAGCTGTTTTTTAAGCTCCGGCGGTGCTTTGGGACGCTGCGCCTTGTAGTTCGGGTCGATCTTCTGCCTGAAGCTCGGACCGGGTGCATCGAGCGCAAAGAGCAGATAGTCGGTAGGATACTCCTTC
Source organism: Campylobacterales bacterium (assembly GCA_027072755.1). Taxonomy (GTDB): domain Bacteria; phylum Campylobacterota; class Campylobacteria; order Campylobacterales; family Hydrogenimonadaceae; genus Hydrogenimonas. The sequence goes on from JALSXE010000338.1 coordinate 7,167, forward strand.
TCGAGGTTATGGATGAGATTTGCGAATCCAGTCAGCAGGCCTGTGGGGAACCCTTCGGAGTTTTTGAGCGGGGGCAGGGCGTAGAAACTTCTGAAAAAGAAGCCGAACGTATCTATTACTGTCAGTATCTTCATTCGCCTAACTGTTCCAGCGCTGAACCATATCGTCCAAAACTTCGGCCAAACCCTCCTCTTCGTAGCCCGCTTTGAGCGCGAGATTGAGTGCGCGCTTGCAGCTCTTTTCACTTAGCGGCTCTCTTACGTTAACCGCCTCCGAAGCGAATCTGAGAGCCCATGCATCGTCTCTGACGTTTACGTCGGCCTGGGTTGGGAGGTCGGACCAGCGTATAATGTCGCACGTCGTCGAATCGAACTCCCAGTGGGCCAGCATGGCGGCGCTTACCTCTGCGGTAGTTGTGTCGAGGTAGTTGCGCTCGGTCTCTCTTATATCCCACCCCGCATCGAGTTCGGCTTTGAAAGTCGCATCTTCACCCTCTCTTAACAGTTCGTCGGCGATGACGATCTTTCCGATCTCCTGCAAAAGAGCCAGCAGTCTTATCCTCTCGGCTTTGGAAGCATCGATCTTTCTCATCCACCCCTGAGCCAGCATGCTCTGAAACTGTGAAACCTTCGCGAAAGCCTCACTCGAGATTCCGTAGGGCGAGAGGTTGGTACGGAGCATGTTCCGCACCGAAAGGTTCACCACCAGATCCTTCACGCTCTTCAATCCGAGCAGAGATATGGCCTGTTCTACACTCGTGATCTCTTTTCTAAGGCCGTAAAACGCGGAGTTTAACAGCTTCAGAAGGTCGGCGACGACCATCGGATCCTTCTCGACGATGGCGGCTACCGCCTTGACGTTGACATCGGCATCGGCATAAGCCTTCTCTATCTCTACCACCGTCTGGGGAAGAGGCGGCAGCGAGCTGATCCTTTCGACCAGTTTTGAGTTCATCATTCTCCAACCTTTGCATAGTTTTTGTTAATCTGATATGATCATTAAACGGTCCGGCACGTCAAAAGGAAATTCGAAGTGTAACCCTATGAACCGAACTTGACATTTCCGGGTGAGTCGCGGCGTTTGGCCCTCTTTCTGGCCGCTTCGCGATTGAACGAAAATATACTGTATATCGCCCACACCAGAAACATCGAAGCGAGTATTTCGTAACCGATGGCCCATAGCATGAAAAAGCTTATGAAATCTCCGTTTATGATCACCGTGAAGAGGTCACTTATGCTACCTTTGGCGGATATTACCAGCATGACGAGCGTACCGGTAATGTATGGAGCGAAAATGAAATATAGAGCCGCTTTTATATAGGCATATTTCGGATCGCCTCCGACAAGGTCGGCTACCGTCATCTGCTGATGCAGAAAATCGCCGTGGTTCTCGTAGAGCACCTCTCGGTATTTGGGCATCGATTTATAGAATTTTGTCTTTTTTGCAGCCATGTCGTTCCTGTTCAACTACTCATAGTCTAGCTATCCGTCTTATTTGAATGATCACATATTGTATCATAAAACATTGTCTTCCCGATACCCGTTTATACGCCCGCCGATCTCTCTATGCGCATCTGTCCGTCCGGGAAGATTCGACATACCCGGACTGAAACATCTTCCTCTTCTTCTCCGAAAGCATGGCGGCGAGAACTTCGAAAAGCTTTTCGCTGGCAGCCTCCATCGCTTCGAACTTCTCTATAATGATCTGCTGATTGCGACGGTCGAGCGACTCGTGTGCGAGAAGAATCGACTCGTTGGCGTTTCTATGCACCTCTTCATGCGGCTGTGCTACCAGCGCATAAGCCTTGGTATCTCCGAAACGCTCTTTCGCATCCTCCAGATACCATCGTCCCAGGCGGCACTTGTCCGATCCGCTCAAAACCTCGCCGCTCTGGCGTAGAACCTCCCTGAATGCCCGCGATTTGAAGAGAATGTGGTCAATCTGTATCAGTATGACCATCATGAGATCCTCTTTCTCTTTGGTTATCAGGCTCACCTCGTTCGACTCCTTGTTGAAAAGCTCCAGAGTCTGCCTGAAGCGCTCCATCGACTCCATCGAGTCCTGAGCTATCTCGTTCATGAGAATCGCCTGCTCCTTAATGCCGCCGCTCTCCTGTTGTAGGGTCTGAATCGATATCGCGATCTCCTGCGTAGCCTTCTGAGTGCGCTCGGCAAGTTTTCGTACCTCGTCGGCCACCACCGCGAAACCGCGGCCGTGCTCCCCTGCCCTGGCGGCTTCTACAGCCGCGTTCAGCGCCAACAGATTCGTCTGTTCGGCGATATCTTTTATGAGTGTGACTATAGCGGTGATCTCCTGCGCCCTCTCGTTGAGAAGGTCTACCGCCGTATCGTTTCCGGCTATATGTTCCCTAAGCTCTTCGAGCCTCATGACCACATCTTTGACCTCTTCCATACTCTTGTTTGAAAGATCGGCCGTACTTGCCGCCTTTTCGCTCGTACTCTTCAGCTCTTCAGAAGCCTGAGCCAGCTCCTCCTGAATATATGCGAAACTCTCCTGCAGCTGTTTTCCGGTCTGCCCGAGTCTTCTTGTATAACCGTCTTTTTCGGCCTTCTTGTAGTTCTCGTGCATGGAGTCTATAGCTCTGTTGATCAGCTTCGACGATCTCTTGAACGAGAGATTGAGCCCCGTCGGATTCACCCTCCTATAGAACCTGTTCTCTCCGGCATACTCTATGGAGGTGTTGAGTTCGCGAACGAACGTCTCCACCTGGTCGAGCAGGTTGTTCAGATTCCAGGCCAGACGCCCGAGCGCCCCTTTTTCCGAGATATGTGTCAGCCTGCTTTCGAAGTTTCCTTCCAGTGCGTCTTTCAAAACACCCTCTATCCGCTCTATCTCACGCTCTATCCGAACGGCGCAGCGGTATGTTCCGCCGCACAGAAGCATAAGCGAGGCCAATAGGATCAGCAGCGGCACCTTCGCTCCGCAG
>JALSXE010000339.1:0-2587 GCA_027072755.1 Campylobacterales bacterium
AGTCGAAGATATCGATGCGTTAGGTGGCCGCCGGGCCGCTCACCTACTGCCAAGCTGCGGGCTCGGCCGGAATTTGCGTAACATCAACTTATGAGTTCAATTATATCGACAAATATATTAAATTTTTTATATTAATATACAATGGTTAACAAAAGGAGAAAGGATAGGCTCAATCGCGGCTGAAAAAGAGAGTGCCCCCTTCATGGCGCCCCTCTATAAGGTAGGCGTAGGCATCTTTTAAGTCGAAACCGCTCGCAAGGAACATCTTTCTGCCCCGTTTCAGCAGAAAGTCGGCGGCTTTGAGCTTCGTGACGATCCCTCCGGTCGCGAACGAAGCGTTCGGCGTACACTCTGCGGAGAGCTCACTTTCCGGAATCTCGTGTACCGCTTTTAGCGGCTTGGCGTCTTCATGGCGATTCGGATCTTTGTCGTAATAACTGTCTATATCGGAAAGAATCACGAGAAGCTCCGCATCGAAGTAGTATGCCACATGGGCCGAAAGCTGGTCGTTGTCGCCGAAAACCAACTCCTCTGTGGCAGTTACGTCGTTTTCATTGATAATCGGTACGACACCCTGCCCAAGCAGCGTCTCTACGGCGCACTTTGCATGGTAGGTTCTTTTTCTCGAGTCGAAATCGTCAGCCGTCAGAAGGATCTGTGAGACGGTTATATCGTGTCTGGCGAACTTCTTCTGGTACATCGCTATCAATTTGGGCTGGCCTATCGATGCGAGGGCCTGCCTATTGGCGACGATCTTCTTATCGAGACGGCAGACGGTATATCCGGCAGCAACCGCGCCGGAGCTTACCAAAATCGCCTCGACACCCCTCTTTTTTACATCGGCTATCAGATCTACAAGAGCCGCCATACGCTCCTTCGCCACCCTGTTTTGCTCCGTAAGGACTGCACTGCCGACTTTTATTACTATCCGCTTCAAGACACTTTTCCCATATCTTCGCTAAGTGCGAATACCAGTGATTTCATGTTGATCCCCGCTATCGACGATATAGCCGTCACAAATAGAGGCACTTCGCCCTCTTTGGAGGCATAACCGATATATCTGTCGTCGGCGCCGTACTTTTTCAAACCTTCATTCCCTTTCAGCCCCAAAGATTGAAGTAACCGCTCCATCTTTTCGTTCACCTCTTCATCCGGCAGCGCATCTATCCGTGTAAGGGCTATGGCAAACGGGCGCTTGGCCAGCTTGTCGCTGTAGCGTTCGAGTTCGCGTTTCAGGGCTTCGTACTGGTGTTCGACTTCACGATAGTTTGCCGCATCGATCATAAGCAGAAGTGTTTTTGTACGCTCGATATGTTTCAAAAACTCTATCCCGAGCCCCCTGCCGTCGCTGGCACCTTCGATGATTCCCGGAATATCGGCCATGACAAACGATCTAAACTCGTCTACCGCAACGACACCGAGCTTCGGGGTGAGTGTGGTGAACTCGTAGTTCGCAACCTCGGGGTGCGCGTTCGAGATTTTCGAAATCAGTGTCGATTTTCCGACATTCGGAAAACCGACGAGTCCGACATCCGCTATAAGTTTTAGTTCTAACCGAACCTCTCTCTCCTCCCCCGGTTCACCGGGCTGGGAGTATGTCGGCCGCTGATTCGTGGAAGACTTGAAGTGGACGTTCCCGAGTCCTCCTTTTCCACCCCGCAGAAACTTTACCTTCTGCCCCTCCTGCGTCAGGTCCAGAAGCACCTCTCCGCTCCTTTTGTCTATAACCTGCGTACCTGGAGGCACCTTGACATATAGAGACTCCCCGGTCTTTCCTGCACACTTTCTAGGCTGGCCGGGCCGACCGTTTTGCGCTTTTAGGTCTGTTTTGCCTTTGAAGTGCGAGAGCGTGTCGGTATTTTTGTCCACGACAAACCAGACATCCCCGCCGCGCCCTCCGTCACCGCCGTCGGGTCCCCCTTTGGGCACAAACTTTTCACGGCGAAAAGAGGAGCAGCCCTGCCCGCCTTTGCCGGAACTGAGCTTCAGTTCAACACTGTCTACAAACATATATTGTCGCCTCGATTTTTTGGTTTAAAATATCAGAATTTAAGGAAAATGTCAAAAAAGACGGAGTAGGATGTGCGGTGCTTCAAGCACCGCAAAGTTGGATTATGCGGGGTAGACGGAGACTTTTTTTCTCTTTTTGTCTTTTCTCTCATATTTGACGACGCCGTCTATAAGAGCGAAAAGCGTATGGTCCTTACCCATCCCTACGTTGTTGCCCGGGTGGATCTTCGTACCGCGCTGGCGATAGATGATGTTACCGGCGACTACCGCCTCTCCGCCGATCTTCTTTACACCCAGTCTTCGACCCGCTGAATCGCGGTTGTTCTGGGTAGATCCCTGACCTTTCTTGTGAGCCATAACTTCTCCTTAAAACATCTAAATCTTTAAAGCCTCCAAGGGCTTCTGTTACGCTATTTTGGTAATGCGCACTCTTGTGAAATCTCTGCGGAAGCCGCGCTTGAGCTTGCTGTCTTTACGACGTCGTTTCTTGAAGATGACGATCTTTTTCTCACGACCCTCGTTGATCACTTCCGCTTCGACTACAGCGCCGTCGACGAACGGGGTCCCCACTTTGAGG
>JALSXE010000340.1:0-2110 GCA_027072755.1 Campylobacterales bacterium
CATTATGCCCATGGCATCGAGAATTCTGAATTTAGAAAACAGATAGTCGTATTTCGTGGCAGCTATCTGCGATTTCGCGTTTATGAGGTCGCTTTGGGCGGATAGCAGATCGAGCAGAGATCTTCTGCCCATCTCGTACTCTTTGGAGTATAGCCTTAGGGTCCTGACCGCGTGTAACTTATACTCCTGCAGGTTTGCAAGCTTCTCTTTCAGGTTTTTGTATGCCGCCCACGAAAGATCGAAACTCTCTTCAGTCTTTCTGAGCATATCGCCTCTCGTCATAACCTCCCTCTGGATTGTGCTGACACCCTTTTGGATGGCGGCGCTGTCCGCAAAGCCGTTGAACAGATTGTATGTCGCCAAAAGGCCCACTCTCGTTCTGTCGTCACGTCCGTAATTGGCCCCGTTGGTGTTCCTGTTCCACGACCAGCTGGCCCTGAAGTCGAGCTTCGGATAAAAACCGCTAAACTTCTCTTTGTAATCCTCTTGTGCGACCCTGATGTTGTACCTCTGAACCAGCAGTGACGGGTTGTTTTTCAGAGCGAAGTCGACCCCATCCTTGTAACTTTTCGGAAGAGGAAGGTTAAGATCGGGCTCTTCAAACCTTGCAGGGTCCACTTTTTTGCCGAAATAGTATTTATACTGATATACGGCATCCTGCAGATTGTTTCGCTGCACCACACGGTTCGACCTCGCAAGAGCCAGTGACGCGGCGGCCTTCTCCATCTCCGACTTGGTGGTGAGACCGCTGTTGTAGAGCTTGTTGACCTTATTGAAAATCTCTTCGTTTATGCGAATATTCTCTTCCGCGATCTTCAATAGCTCCCTGTTCTTTATCACCTCAAGGTAATATCTTGTTAGGTTGTACCCCACATCCTGAACACTCTCCACATAGCTGTACGCGGCGGCCAGAAGCCTCGCTTTCTGTGTCTCTATGCGGTGAGTCGTGCTCCAGCCGTTGAAAATATTCTGAGTAAGCACCAGACTGTTTTCATATAGCGTGTAGTCGCTCCAGTCGTATCCGGAGTTTAGATTGTTTGCACTTTCGAAGCCTACATTTCCGCTATAATCCACCTTCGGAAGCCAGCCGCTTTTTGCAATTTCGACATCCTGCAGTGTGGCGTTGTAGTTTTTGATCCTCTCCTGAAGAACCGGGTTGGTATCGATTGTATGCAGCATCGCCTCTTTCAACGTATATGACCAACCCGAAACGGCTGCCGCGCAAAGCAGTGCCGCCAACTTTATAAACAACTCTCCCTTCATACTCTTCCCCTTTTGCTGTATTGGAAATAATTTGGAATGGATTATAACATAATACATATTCCATATATTAGCGGCGGTTATTTTCATGATGCCACATGGAGAGAGGGGGTAGTTATGTTACTTTTTTGCCCATATTCAGCTCGGATTTTGTTAAAATAGAGGTACCCTATGCACGGCAGACATTTTTAAAATACCTGACGGTCGAGAGAGTGCTGCATTCGGAATTGGAGAGTTATGTCATCTTTTAGCTACCTGGACTCTCTTTTGAAAGATGAGTTGGAGAGCTTTGTAACAAAAGGCGATGAGTCAGGGGCCGAGAACCCCTTTTTTCTCTCAAGGGAGAAGATCATAAAAGAGCTCGACGAGCCTATGCCGGACGGGTTCGACCTTTCCGAATTCGAGCTACTTTGCGAGAGGTTCGGACTCGACACTTTCGAGCGAAAAGTGGTGCTGCTTCTCTTTGCGGCGGAGGCCGACCCGAAGTATGGAAGGGTTTTCGCCTATCTTCAGGACAATATGGAGAAGTGTTACCCTACGGTCCACCTTGTCGCTTCGCTCTTCGCAAAAGAGGGCAAAGAGTACAAAGATATTCTCGGCTACTTTAGAGACGAGAAGTCCCCCCTTTTACTGTTTGGACTTTTAGAGGTGCGGCAGTTACCGAATACCCCTTTTTTCGCCTCTCCCTTGTCTCTCTCCGATTCTGTACTCACTTATCTGCTGGGTAAAAGCCGGCACGACGAGACCCTTCGCCCATTTTACACCGTGACGCCCCCCGACAGCTCTTTGGAAGCCGAGGCCTCACTTTTGAAAAAGATAGAGCTGATGCGCGAAAGAAGAGAGCCGCTCC
>JALSXE010000340.1:2120-2586 GCA_027072755.1 Campylobacterales bacterium
CGGCGCAAACGAAGAGCAGAACCGTCTCGCGGCACTGGCGGTCGCTTCGAAATTCGGATTCGGCTTGGGTACCCTGGAGATCGACAGGGTCCCGGAGGAGCGGAAAAACCGTTCACTGATAAAGAGCCTGCTTCGAGATGCGCTTCTTGACGGGACACTGCTATACATCAGGGGTGCAGGCTCCCTTACCGATGATGAGTCCACTTTTGCACGAGAGCTTTCCGATACGCTTGAAACACTCTCATGGCTAACCTTCGTCTCGACACCCAATGAATGGGCGCCGCAGAGCATGAAGGGGCCTTTTCTGCTTCGCCATAAAGTGGAGCGCTCCGCCAAGCGCATACAAAAGGCGTGGAAGGCGGCCCTTTCGGTCCTGGAAAAGAGGGAGGTCGCGGACTCCCTCGCCCTGAGTCTGCCGGAGCACTTCGATTTTACGGAGTTGCAGATAGGCCAGATAGGCAAGGCC
>JALSXE010000341.1:0-2578 GCA_027072755.1 Campylobacterales bacterium
TTGCGATCAGCTCCGGGTCGTACGCCTCCACTCTCTTGAGAAGGTCGCGGAATCTATCTTTCGGACTTCTGTCGACATCTATTTTTATGTAGCTGAAGTAAGGAAGCAGCGGGCCGACCCTTTTCATAAGCGCATCATCGAGCACCGTATCGTTGAGGGCTATCTGAAAACCCCTTTTTCTCAGCTCCAGAACTCTTTTGGCGATCGCCATATCAAACCGTATGGAGGGGAGCAGGGAAAAGACGAAGATATCTTTCGGCATATCGAGTATCAGGTCGTTAAAGAGAAACTCCCTCTCCACTCTGACGAACGCCTTGTACGATCCGAGTATCTCCTTTACACCGAACCGGTTCAAAACGTTGCTCAATACCGAAACGGTTGCATAACGGCCGGGTGCCTCGTTTGGGGTCCGTTTCTCGTCTCTGAAAAAGAGGTCGTAGGCGAAAATGCGTCTGTTTTCATCCAGTATGGGCTGCCTGCCCAGCAGATGGTGTTCGGACATCTGAAAACCTTCGTCGATATTTCACTACAGCAATATCGACCATCTTTTAACATTTTTTACGCCGAAGCGAAGACCTCGACCTCCTCGATCCTCTCCAACTCCTCTCTAACCTGCTCGTCCACAAAGACCGAAGACTCTATCTCTATCTCCTGCAGCTTCGAGCAGAGCAGCAGTTTTAGAGGTTTTCTTCCCGGGTGTGATCGCGCAAGCCTGTAGATCTCTTCCAGAACACGGATCTTTTCGTGGTTCAGGTCGAGGCGGACAATCATCGGCTCCTGCGGCTTCTCCACCATCCTGGTCTCGACCTTCTCTCTCCTGCACGCCTTAAGCTCCAATATCTTGTGGACCCGCATCCTGGTGAAGTCGCCGTCTCTGGTTATAGAGACCTTGAAGCCTATCGGCTCGTCGAGATCCATCTTTTCAAGCTGCTCCAACTGCCGTTCGAAGAGTGTGATCTCTATGTTTCCGTGCAGGTCCATAACGTTGGCGATGCCGAATCTGTTGCCGCGCTTGCTTATCTTGGTCACGACCTCCTCCACCTTTCCGATAAGCAGAGCCGTTGAGCCCTCCTCTATCTGCTCGATGTCGGAAGAGAGAGTATACTCTATCTGCGAAAGTTCCTCCCTGAATCTGTCGAGCGGGTGGCCGGAGACGTAAAAGCCCAAAGACTCCTTTTCGAGTTCGAGAAGGCTCTTTTGGTCGTACTCCTCCATCGGTACTATCTCGACCTTTACGCTCACCATCTCTTCGGCATCTCCAAAGAGCGACCCCACGGCCATCTGCTGCGCTCTCGCCGACTCGTGCATCGCATCCACTATCGCCTCGATCGACTCCAGCAGCGACCGCCTGCTGTATCCGAAGCCGTCCAGAGCCCCAGCCTTTATCATGGACTCTATCACTTTTTTGTTCACTTTTTGCGTATCTATTCTCGAGACGAAATCGTCCAAAGAGGCGAACGGCCCCTCTTCGCGCGCCCGGAGTATGGCGTTTACGGCAGCGTCACCGACCCCTTTGATCGCTCCGAGACCGAAGAGAATGACCTCTCTATCCTCCTCTTCATCCCTGTCGGGCGTAAACTCGAGTGCGGAGCGGTTTATATCGGGAGCGAGCAGCTTTATCCCGAGCCTCTTGGTCTCGTCGATATACTTGACGACCTTGTCGGTATTGTCCTTTTCACTCGTAAGCAGAGCCGCCATAAATTCCGCGGGGTAGTGGGTCTTCAGGTAGGCGGTCTGGTATGTCACCATAGCATAGGCGGCGGAATGCGACTTGTTGAAACCGTAACCGGCGAACTTCTCGATAAGGTCGAATAGCTCGGCAGCCTTGTCGTAGTCGAGCCCCTGCTCCATGGCCCCCTGGGCAAATTCGTTCCTGTACTTCTGCATAAGGTCGAACTTCTTCTTACCCATCGCCCGCCGTACGATATCGGCTTTGCCGAGGCTGAAGCCGCCTATCGTCTGGACGATCTGCATAACCTGCTCCTGGTACACTATGACGCCGTAGGTGGGCCTCAGTATCTCCTCGAGCTGCGGGAACATATAGGTAATCTCCTGGCGGCCGTGCTTTCTCTCTATGAAGTCGTCGAGCATTCCCGACTCCATCGGGCCGGGCCTGTAGAGTGCGAGCACCGCCACCAGATCTTCGAAGTTGTCGGGCTTGAGCTTGGAGTTTAGCTGCTGCATCCCGCCCGATTCGATCTGGAACATTCCGACGGTCTCGCCGCTTCGTATGGTCTCGTAGACCTTCTTGTCATCCATCGGCATATTGTCGAGATCTATATCTATTCCGTGCCTCTCTTTGATCAGCTTGAGAGCGTTGTCTATGACCGTGAGGGTTTTGAGGCCGAGAAAGTCGAACTTTATCAGATCCACATCTTCGAGGAAATTGAGGGAGTACTGTGTAACCAGCGTCTCTTCGCCGGAGGGTTTGTAGAGCGGGGTCTTGTGCCACAGCTCCTCGTTGGAGATGACCACCCCGGCCGCGTGCATACCCGCATTGCGCTTGAGACCCTCGAGGGCCAGCGCGAACCTCCAGACACGCGCGGCGGTCGGATTGGTCTCTATCAGCTCTCTTAGC
>JALSXE010000342.1:0-2562 GCA_027072755.1 Campylobacterales bacterium
ATTCTCTCGGCGTTTGAACCTAGGGCGAGGATTTTGACGTCGTGCTCTCTGAGCGCATCGAACAGAGGTGTCAGCTCTACTCCCTTGTCGTCGCCTCCGAGAATCAGGAGAGTGCGCCTTTTTCTGTGCGGAACGAGAGCCTGCAAGGTCGCATCGATGTTCGTCGCCTTCGAGTCGTTTATCCAGAGTCTGCCTCTGGAGTCTCTCAGGCACTCCTGGCGGTGCGGGTCTACCTCGAAGCTGTTTATCACGTCGTAATCGACTTCGTCGAAGAGTATTCTGCTAACTCCCAGAGCGAGAACGGCATCGAGCGCGAAAGCCCCTTCGAAATCGACCTTTTCGATATCTATGTCGAAGTAACGGGCAAGGTTTCGCGGATCTTCGTAAGGTATCTTGAAGCCCCTGGAGGGGGTGTCGGCCAGACTTTCGGGCAGAATTATAGCTTCGCCTTCGCGCACCGAAGCGAGCGGTTTGAGTTTGTCGGCAATATACTCCTCTTCAGAGCCGTGCCAACCCAGATGGTCCGGCGTAACCGGAAGGAGCAGATATAGATCGGGTTTTGCGTATTTCGTGTAGTGGAGAGTGAACGAACTGGTCTCCAGCACCCATATGGGAGCCCTTTCGTCGAGCTCCGCCAGAGGCGTGCCGATGTTGCCGCCGCTTACGGCTCCCCGTTTTTCGAGCAGATGGGTCACCATTTTGGTGGTGGTAGTTTTGCCGTTCGTACCGGAGATCCAGATGGTGAACGGTCGATGGTCGATGGTCGATGGTCGATGGTCGTTGGTAATTTGATGGAGGTGGTTTCGGCCTTTTTCCGATAGGAAGAGGTCATATTCGCTTATCAGGTTTTTTGCCTTTTTTACAAGCGGATGGTTTGGCGGGAAGCCGGGGCTTGGGATCTGCAGGTCGCTTTTGGTCTCATCGAAAAGCGAAGGGGGAAGCAGAATGTTTCCGTCTCCGTCGCGCTGGGGCACCGTCACCCTGTCGTCGAAAAAGGTAAAAGGGCCGAAACGCTTGGCTATCGCTCTGGTCGTTTTTCCATATCCAAACAGAGAAACTTTCATACAGTACCCTCTCCAAATCTCCTACCATCGACCAGTGGCCATCGACCAGCGACTGAAAAAACCATCATCTTATCTTCAGCGTTATCAGCGCGACGAGGTTGGCTATGAAGGCTATTATCCAAAACCTGACTATGATCTTGTTCTCCGCCCACTGCTTCATCTCGAAGTGGTGGTGTATCGGTGCCATCAGGAATATCCTTTTGCCGCGCAGCTTGTAGCTTCCCACCTGGGCTATGACCGAAACGGTCTCTATTACGAAGATGAGCCCTATGAGTATGAGGAGAATTTCGCTCTTGCCCAGAATCGCCATATATCCCAGAAACGCACCGACGGCCAGGCTGCCGCTGTCTCCCATGAATACTTCCGCAGGGTTGCAGTTGTACCACAAAAAACCTATCAGTGCGCCGCTCAGGGCCGCCGCTACCACGGCCACTTCACCGACGCCTATGATTTTAGGCCAGAGCAGGTAGCTGCTCAGTACCGCGTTACCGGTAACATACACAATGACGCCCAGAGAGAAGAGTGCGAATATCGACGGAACGGTGGCGAGCCCGTCTAGCCCGTCGGTGAGGTTTACGGCGTTGCTGGCCGCCACTATCACCACCGCCCAGAATATGAGCGCACCCCACCCCATATCGAAGATGGCGAACTTGACGAAAGGCACGTAGAAGCTGCTGTCGAAGCCTATGTAATAGAGCAGGAATGCACCGATGCCGAGCCCCAGCAGCATCTGAAGGGCGAATTTGGCACGGGCGCTGAGGCCGTGGAGGTTGTTTTTGCTTACAATCTTTCCGAAGTCGTCACCGAACCCCAATGCGCAAAACGATACGAGGGTAAAGAGAGCGCCTACCGTGTACGGGTTTGAAAGGTTCGCACTAAGCAGTGTAGCGATAACCGTGGAGAAGACAAAGACGACTCCGCCCATCGTGGGGGTGTCGCTCTTTTTCAGATGCGTTTTGGGTACGAATTTGTTTATGGGCTGATTCGCCTTTTTCGATTTCGCCCATGCAATGAAAAGAGGCATAAGATAGATTGTCAAAACGAACGCGATGAAAAACGCGAAGCCCGCCCGGACCGTGATGTATTGAAAGAGGTTTACGTCCATATGACGGTAAAACCAGTAGAGCATATCGTTTAATACCTGTACATTAATATTTTAAAAGTATAATTTTAATATAGTTGCGCATAAAATTGCATAAATCCGCAACGGAACAGGTTAAGGAATATAAACGTGGCAAAAAAGTGCATACTGATAATAACCGACGGTATAGGGTACAAACCCAACGGCAAAGCGAACGCTTTCGAGTCGGCCGAAAAACCGACATACAATGAGCTCTTCAGGAGCGTACCCCACTCTCTCATCCATACATACGGCCTGCATGTCGGCCTTCCGGAAGGGCAGATGGGAAACTCCGAAGTGGGTCATATGACCATCGGCAGCGGAAGGGTTCTCTATCAGGATCTTGTGAAGATTTCGCTTGCGCTGAAAGATGGGACT
>JALSXE010000343.1:0-2561 GCA_027072755.1 Campylobacterales bacterium
CCGCCGGAGCCTTACAAGGGCAAGGGTGTCAAGTATGTGGATGAAGTGATTCTCCGCAAAGCCGGTAAAACAGGTAAATAAGGGTTTAAGATGAATAGAACACTACTCATGAAGAAAAATGCACAGCGCGCGAAGCGCAAAGCCCGTGTTCGCGGCAAGATTTTCGGAACCGCCGAGAAGCCGCGCGTTACCGTGTTCCGCTCAAACAAACATATATATGCTCAAGTGATCGACGATACCGCCGGCGTCACGCTGGCGGCTGCCGACGGATGCAAAATGGGTCTGGAGGCCAACAAAGAGGCTGCGGCCAAAGTTGCGGCGGCGGTTGCCGAGGCAATGAAAGAGAAAGGCATAGAGAAAGCGGTATTCGATCGCAACGGCTATATCTATCACGGTGTCGTAGCCGCTTTTGCCGAAGCGTTGCGTGAAAACGGAATACAGGTCTAAAGGTAATAGAAATGGAAAATATCAATAGAGAAGATTTCGAAGAGGTTATCGTCAATATCGGCCGGGTGACCAAAGTTGTAAAAGGTGGTCGCAGGTTCAGATTTACGGCACTCGTAGTTGTGGGAGACCGCAACGGTACCGTCGGTTTCGGAATGGGTAAGGCCAAAGAGGTTCCCGATGCTATTCGTAAAGGAATAGACGAAGCGTTCAAGAATCTTGTAAAGGTCAATATAAAGGGCTCGACGATCGCACACGACATAGAGCACAAATACAATGCGAGCCGAATCATACTCAAACCGGCCAGTGAAGGTACGGGAGTCATTGCCGGTGGTGCCGCAAGACCGGTAATCGAACTTGCGGGTATCAAAGATATCCTGACAAAATCACTGGGCTCAAACAACCCGAACAACCTGGTTCGCGCTACCGTAGAAGCGCTGAGCCGAATCAAAGGATAAGCGATGTCACTTCACAATCTAACCAAAGCGCCGGGAAGCACAAAGGGATCCAAGCGTGTCGGACGTGGCCAGGGGAGCGGAATGGGAAAAACGGCTACCCGAGGCAATAAAGGACAGAAATCGAGAACAGGCTATAAAAGGAAGCGCGGATTCGAGGGTGGGCAGCAGCCTATCCAGCGACGTCTGCCCAAAGTCGGATTCAGATCCCGCGTCGAAAAGCCGTATGTAATCAACATCGAAAGAGTTCCCGCGATAGCGGAGTTGAACGAGATAACGATGGAGACGCTTTTGACGGTCCACTCAATCAAAGGCAAGCATAAGCGCGTTAAATTGATCGGCAAGGGTGCAAAAGAGCTCGCCGCGAAAATTAAAGACGAGCACATTACCACCAGCGGAAAATAGCAATGACTAGATCATTGGTCAATAAGATCCTGATCACACTGGGATTTTTGCTGGCATACCGGATACTGGCATATGTGCCGGTGCCCGGTGTAAACGTCGATGTTATCAAAGAGTTCTTTGATTCAAACTCCTCCAATGCCCTAGGTATGTTCAACATGTTCAGCGGCAATGCCATAAGCCGTCTTAGTATCATCTCTCTCGGTATCATGCCGTACATCACCGCATCGATCATCATGGAACTTCTTGCAGCTACATTTCCCGAATTGGGCAAAATGAAGAAAGAGCGTGACGGGATGACCAAATATATGCAGATAATCCGCTACGCAACCATAGGTATTACGCTTGTTCAGGCGGTCGGTGTCGCGATAGGTCTTCAGAGTCTTACGGGAAGGGGCGGTGAGAGCGCGATAATGATCGACACTACTACTTTCGTGGTAATCGCCGCATTTTCGATGCTGACGGGAACGATGCTGCTGATGTGGATAGGAGAACAGATAACGCAGCGCGGTGTGGGCAACGGAATCTCGCTTATCATTTTTGCCGGAATCGTCTCTTCCATCCCCAGCGCAATAGGCGGAACAATCAACCTCGTAAATACCGGAGAGCTGAACTTCCTCGTCGTGCTGGCGATACTTGTAATAATACTGCTTACGGTCGGTTTTATCATATATGTCGAGCTTGGAGAGAGACGCATACCTGTCAGCTATTCTAGAAAAGTGATGATGCAGAACCAGAAAAAGCGGGTGATGAACTATATACCGATCAAGGTCAATCTCAGCGGTGTCATCCCGCCGATATTCGCATCGGCGATACTGATGTTCCCCTCTACGATACTGCAGGCTTCGACGAATCCGATAGTTCAGAAGATCTCCGATTTTCTGAATCCGAACAGCTATACCTTTAACTTTCTCATGTTCATATTTGTCATATTTTTCGCATACTTCTATGCATCGATAGTATTCAACGCAAAAGATATCGCGGAGAACCTGAAGCGTCAGGGGGGATTTATTCCGGGTGTAAGGCCGGGCGAGCACACTGCGGAGTTTCTCAATGAAGTGGCGAGCAGGCTTACATTCTGGGGAGCGATCTACTTGGCACTGATATCTACGCTGCCGTGGATACTGGTCAAAAGCATGGGCGTACCGTTCTATTTCGGAGGTACAGCGGTACTCATCGTGGTTCAGGTCGCACTCGACACTATGAGAAAGATCGAAGCTCAGATCTATATGAGCAAATACGAGACGCTCAGTGCGGTAG
>JALSXE010000344.1:0-2554 GCA_027072755.1 Campylobacterales bacterium
CTTCTTCATGACCTTCTCGGAGAGCTACCTTACCCATCTGAAGGTTCTAGACAACATCGGGCTTACAAGGATAGAACCGATAGAGGTGGACGGCTGCAAGGTCGTTCCCCTTCATGTCGTAAAGGCCCTGCTTCCCGACCCCGCCTCTCTGGGGCCGCGCACGAAAGGAAAGACCAACATAGGCGTGGTCTGCGAAGGGGTTAAGAACGGCGAGAGAAAAAAGGTATATATCTACAACATTTGCGACCATCAGGAGGCCTACAAAGAGGTATGCGCGCAGTGTGTCAGCTACACCACGGGAGTCCCCGCCATGATAGGCGCCAAGCTGATCTGCGAAGGGAAGTGGATGCGGCACGGAACGGTGAATATGGAGCAGATGGACCCAGACCCCTTCATGGAGGAGCTGAACACCCAGGGGCTTCCGTGGCATGTGATAGAGATGGATCCCGACGCGACGTTCGAAGTGTAGCGGCATGTTAGACCCGTCGAAGATTCCCACACCCTGCTACGTATGCGAAGAGGAGCTTCTGGAGCGCAATCTCAAGATTCTCGATCGCGTCCAGAGAGAGAGCGGCGCGAAGATTCTGCTTGCCCTCAAAGGTTTCGCGATGTGGAGCACGTTCGACCTTGTAGGCAGGTATCTGCACGGAACGAGCGCCAGCGGCCTTCACGAAGCGATGCTCGGGCGCGAGACGATGAACAGGGAGGTTCACACCTACTCTCCCGCGTTCAAAGATGAAGAGATCGAGCAGATAGCGAAGATCAGCGACCATCTGATCTTCAATTCGCCGCAGCAGGTGGAGCGCTTTTTGAAAAAGGCCAAAAAAGCCAATCCGAATCTGTCGTGCGGCCTGCGCGTAAACCCGGAGGTATCCTCCGCGCCGGTAGACCTTTATAACCCGTGCGCTCCATACAGCCGCCTCGGCACCACCATCTCGAACTTCGACCCCTCTATCGTTCCTATGCTCGACGGCCTACACTTTCACGCCCTGTGTGAGCAGAATGTAGATGCGCTCGAAGAGGTGCTAAAGAGTTTCGAAGAGAAGTTCGCACCGTTTCTGCCCGATATGGAGTGGGTCAACTTCGGCGGCGGGCACCACATTACAAGAAAAGATTACGATGTAGATAGGCTCATAGAGGTTGTAGCGGCTTTCAGGAAGCGCCACGGCGGCATAACCGTATACCTCGAACCCGGAGAGGCCGTAGGTTGGCAGACCGGCCCCCTCGTGGCCTCCGTGCTCGACATAGTCCATAACGGTATCGACATAGCCATACTCGATGTATCGGCCGAGGCGCATATGCCTGACACCCTCGCCATGCCCTACCGGGCCGAAGTGCGCGGGGCCGGAAAGCCCAACGAGAAGCGCTACACCTACCGTCTCGGCGGAAACACATGTCTGGCGGGGGATATCATGGGAGACTACAGCTTCGACCGCCCTCTGCAGATCGGAGACAAGATACTCTTCGAAGACCAGATACACTACACGATGGTAAAAAGCACCACATTCAACGGCGTACCCCACCCATCCATAGCTATCTGGACGAAAGAGAACGAGCTGAGAATAGTCAGACGGTTCGGCTACGATGATTTCAAAACTCGTCTATCCTAACCGTTGAGTTGCATAGAGAGCGAGGCGATCGCCTCTTCGAGGTCATCTTTAGTCTCGTAGGTGAATATATCGGGCTCCCTCTCTTCGTCTTTGTAGTGAAAGCAGATTGCGTAGTGAAGCAGCATCACGTCGTCGTTGGCCATCTGATCGAACCACTCAAGCGAGATCGGAGTTACCGTACCGTCCGCGTACCTGATGATCGCCGCCGGATAGAGCCTCGAAACTTCATCTATCTCTATAGCGCTGTTTTGTATCGTTACTACCACATTCTTTTCCTTATTTTGCAAAATTATACTATAGTACGGTAAGAGTCTGTTTACGCCGACCAACGGCCCTCCGATCCGTTTACATACATTAAACCAACCGGTCAGAAATGCCGATATTACGCAAAACGATTGCGCAGAAGGGTAATATGCAGACATACAATATCTATTATGAATCGGCATTGACATTCCACCTTTTGCCAATGGATGAGATAAACAGTGCGAAGTCGGTGCTGATTCAGATATTCTCCGGCAGCTCTTCACGCACGATGCTCGAAAAACTTGTCAGGGAGATCAGGGTATTTTTCCCCGATGCAGTAATAGCGGGAGTCACTACCGGCGGTGAGATATCGGACCGAAAGCTCACTTCACATAAAACCCTTATCTCGATATCCACTTTCAAAAAGACGAAGATCACCTCCCTCTCGATAGACGCAATAACACCCGACAGCAGCACGGAAGCGGGCCAAATCATGGCCGACAAGCTCGTAAAAAAGGATACGAAACTTCTGATTCTCTATACCGAAGGTCTCTAAGTAAACGCCGACGATTTTCTTGCCGGCGTGAACGAAACGGCTCCCGGAGTGCCCGTATGCGGCGGAGTCGCCGCTGATAACGGAAAGTTTTTCGAAACATTCGTAATTCATGACGACAAGAGTCTATCGAGAGGGGTGGTAGGCA
>JALSXE010000345.1:0-2554 GCA_027072755.1 Campylobacterales bacterium
CAAACCCTACGTCAAAAAGTATATCGAGATCTTCGGCAGCCGCTACAGGCGCCTTCTGATAGTCAAAGGCAACGAAGGGACACCCGAAATCTTCGGAAAGTGCCGCGTATGGCTGCATGAAAACGGTGAAACCGAAGAGTTCACGATAGACTCGGCGGCTCTGGGTGTGGAGTATAGAAAATCTTTCGAACCCATAGATAAAGAGGAGGGTCTGAGGATGCTGAAGAACCCCTCCGAGGGTCTTGTCAGGGTAGCCGCACTAAACGCCGCTCTCTGGCTCTTTGCGAAAGGCGAAGCCGATTCCGTAAAAGATGCGTTCAGATTATTGCTGAATGGATAAGTTCTCAAACCACGTCAAAAACATACTCCACGGCTTTTTCCTGGCCGTAGGCACCACGGTGGCCGAACCGGCCACGATACTGCCGCTGATGGTAAACTACTTCGGCGGCAGCGCGGTGCTCGTAGGGTTTTTCAGCGGGCTTCTGCGGGGTGGAGCGGTGCTGATGCAGCTGTTTGCGGCATTCAAGGCGCAGCACTACAGATATATGCTTCCCTATCTCAGGCGCGTGTTTCTCTTCCGCTTCTTTTCGTGGTTTATGATAGGCGTTAGCATCATGCTCTTTGGCAAAGAGCACCCTACGCTGACCCTGTGGTGCATAGGCATCGGCCTCTTTCTCTTCTCTTTCAGCGCGGGTTTCGGAGCCATCTATTTTCGGGAGATCGTAGCGAAGATCTTCTCTCACCGCTTCCGCGGCAAAACGATGGCGTGGAGGCAGTTTTTCGCGGGGCTCGGAGCGGTCATAAGCGGAGCGGTCACGGCGTGGGTGCTGGAGAGTTTCGAACCCCCCTACGACTTCGGCTACCTCTTCATGCTGAGTGCGGTTTTGATGGGGCTTGGAATGGCCGCATTCGCAACCGTCGACGAACCGGCGAAAGAGCACTTCGATGTCAGGATCGAGTCGTTCAGAGAGTTTCTGAAACACGCCCTGCAGACTTTGAAGGCCGACAGGCAGCTGCAGATACAGGTGACCACCTTTCTCTTCGGATACAGCTACCTGATAGCGCTCCCCTTCATCATTCTCGATGCGAAAAGCAAGATCGACCTCACCGGTACGGCCGTGGGTATCCTGATAACCACCCAGATGGTAGGCGCGATGCTGAGCAACATTCTATGGGGTAAGCTGAGCGGCCGCGGATACAACAGGCTTACGGCCAACATCGCCATCTCCATGCAGCTTTCGGCCGTGATTCTCGCATTTTTTGCCGACTCTCTGACTCTATATATGCTTATCTTCTTTCTCTTCGGAGCCGCTTCGGACGGAAACCGCATAGCCTCCGGCAACCTCATCCTGATTCTTGCACCAGAGCAGAAGCGTCCGCTCTATGTCGCTTTGCAGATGAATATAGTCTCGCTCGGCATGTTCTTCTCGATACTCGGCGGCTTCATTCTCCATTTCGGCAGCTACAGCCTGCTATACGCCGTCACCGCATCTACACTGCTCTTTGCTCTCGCAACATCGTTCAGACTCCGTGACAATCTGTAAAATAGACTCTTAAACTCAATCAAAACTTATAATAAGTATAATCTGTAGAAATTTTTAACATCTTAGTCAGGATATACCATGAGCCGCTACCTTCTTCTTTTTGCAATTTCACTCGTTTCACTCTTCGCTTCACAGAAGTTTGTGAGCTCACAAATCTGCAAAACCTGCCACCCCCTTATTTACGGCGAATACAGGGAGTCGATGCACAAAAAGTCATCCATATACAACGACCCGGTACACAAGGCCGTATGGCGGATGCACCCTCTCAGAAAAAAGGGCAGCTACAAATGCGCACCCTGCCACTCGCCCGGCGACACCGGTTTGATGGAGGCTCTAAAAAGCGGCAAAATAGCGCTTCCGGCGAAGAATGAGATTCAAAAAGATGAGCCTATAGGATGCTCCTACTGCCACCGTATCCAGTCTGTCGAACATGCGAAGAAGGCAAACAGAAACATCATTTCCGACAAAGAGCGGTTCTATTATGCGGCTAAAAACGGCAAAGCTCAAAGAAGTGTCGTCAAATACCACAAAACGAGCGACCTGATGGGGCTGGGTAAAAAGAGTGAAGGCTCCCCGTTTCATACGATCGACTACGGAAACCCGAACTTCGCGAACGGCAAAATGTGTATCGGCTGCCACGAGCATAAGCGCAACTCGAAGGGTCTTGCCGTATGCTCCATGGATCTTGAGCGCTCGAAAAATGGGAAACGCAACTGCATCACATGCCACATGCCGCAGGTAAAAGGGCCCATCTCCACGCTCAGCTCGGAAGAGACACACGCATATCACGGTTTCAGCGGCCTACATAACCGCCCGGATATGCTCTCGGAGTATATCGAGCTCAGTGCCGAAGCGGAGAGTGACGGCCTTGCAGTCACACTCAAAAACGAAGCCGACCATACACTCTTCGCGCATCCCCTTAGAGTCGCGGAGCTTAGAGTGGAGGTCATAAGAGGAGAGAAAAGATTCAGACTACCTCCGGTCACTTTTTATACGATACTCGGAAAAGA
>JALSXE010000346.1:0-9904 GCA_027072755.1 Campylobacterales bacterium
AGGTCGAATCGCCCGAAACGGCACAGTTTTGCGAGGATATGGGTTTCAAAAAGTTCCAGGGTTACTTTTTCGCAAAGCCGAAGATTCTCAGACAGCAGAAAATCGACCCCCACTATCGAAGCGTCATAAAGGCGTACAACCTGCTCATATCGAATGCGGAGGCGGACGAGATAGCCTCATATCTCGAAGAGCACAGCGCTCTTTCGCTTCAGCTCCTTCGCTACGTCAACTCGGCTGCGCTCTCGCTTGCGAGGCAGATATCCTCGATTCAGGAGGTGATACTGCTTCTTGGCAGACACAACGTGGCCCAGTGGCTCATGATGATCATATATGCGCAGTCCGTCGGCGGCAGGCAGGAGACGACACCGCTGGCGCTCATGGCGAAAAACCGTATGGAGCTTATGCGCGGAACATGGAAACTGATGTATCCGCAGGCTTCAAGAAGAGAGCTCGACGAAGCCCACTTCGTAGGCGCCCTTTCGCTTCTGGATGTCGTCATGCAGGCGCCGATGGAGAAGATACTTTCGGAGTTCAACATATCTGAAGATATAAGGGCGGCGCTGCTGCACAGACAAGGAAAGTTCGCACACGTATATATGTTCGTGGAGTCGATAGAGAAGTGTAACCAGCCGGCGATAGATCTCTTTTTAAACCACTACGGGATAAAGAGGGAGGATTACGACAGGCTGATATTCGAGACCGCCAAATCGGTAAACAGGCTCGATGAGGAGTTGGAGACGGTCTAACCGGCGATCGCCTCTCTCTTCGGCAGAAAAAGTGTAAACCTCTTCGGGTCGTTCTCTACGACGATCCTGCCGTTATGTGCCTCGACGATCTGGCGTGCAAGTACCATCCCGAGTCCGTTTCCCTTGGTTTTGGTCGTATAGAAGGCCTCGAAGATGCGTTCGCTCTCTTCGATAGGTACGCCGCTATCTTCTATGGTGAACCTGAAACTCTCAACATCCTCTTCGCACCCTATCCATACCTCCCCGCTCTCATCTTCACTCTGCTCGATGGCGTCTATGGCGTTGAAGATAAAGTTTTGAAGCGCGAGAGATAGAAGATCGGCATCCGCTTTCAGGGCGGTATCGGAAAATGAGTAGTGAAAAACGATCGGCTTTGTATAGCTGTAGGAGTCTACGGCGGCGCGGCACTCCTTTTCGATATGTTTCAGCGGTATCGACGATATTACGGGGTTGACCCCTTTGGAGTACATCAGCGTGCTCTTTATGATTCGCTCCACCCTAAAGAGCGAACGCTTTATCTCATCCACTATCGGCCGGTTTTTCGGGACCACCCTTTTTGAAAGCGATGAGACCAGCAGTGCGATTGAGCCGATAGGGTTTCGTATCTCATGGGCGAGATGGGCCGCCATTTGGCCCATCGAGGCGAGGCGTTCCCTCCGTTTTTGCTCCGTTATATCGGTCGCGCTGACTATCCTCTTCGACTCCGTCGCGGAGATTTTAACCAGATAAAAACGCTCCTTGAAGGCTGTT
This sequence comes from Campylobacterales bacterium, assembly GCA_027072755.1. Taxonomy (GTDB): domain Bacteria; phylum Campylobacterota; class Campylobacteria; order Campylobacterales; family Hydrogenimonadaceae; genus Hydrogenimonas. The sequence goes on from JALSXE010000346.1 coordinate 1,497, forward strand.
TCGGCCTCTTTCGCCTCAAGATCTATCAGATCGAGCAGCCCTTCGAGTCTTTCGGCTTCGCTGTTGTGCAGAAAAATGGAACGGTCTGCGTTCAGGACCCAGAGGGCGTTGGGCAGAACCTCTATGATCTGTTTGACGAGGCTCTGCAACTGGTCGTAGGAGTTGGTGAGGGCGATATACTCTCTCTCTACGCTGTAGGTCTGCTCTATCAGGCTTTCGAGCTGCTTAAGAAGGGTCTTCTGTTCACTCTCTTTCATCGAAGAGGGGAGCTTGAACTCGTTCATGCCAGAAGCCTTTCGAAATCGTTCAGGTCGAAACAGAGAATCGTCGGATCTTTGGAGCCCTGCAACTCTTTGCTGAATCCGCTTTTCGAAAAGAGTGCCAGATAGTCTGGCTTCAGGCCGGAGCGTTCGCATTTCGACTTCAGTTTGCTCACAAGGCTCTTGCACACTTTATGCCCCTTCCATTTGCACTCACCTACGATCATACGGTCGTCTCTTGTTCTTGCGACGAGGTCGAATTCGTTGTGCATGTCCCAGTAGTTTCCCTTTTCGAAGATCGGATCGCGGGCTTCGAAAGTCCTCTTGATCAAGGCGTTGGAGAGATCCTCGAAGGTGAAGCTGACATACCTGTCGAAAGAGCTCCGCAGATCCTCCATGAACGGTTCGTAGTCACCCTCTTCAATCTCGCGTGCGTGCGGATCTACGAATGTGTACCAGAATCTGTAAAATTGGTGTGTGAATCTGATCTTCGACTGCACCTCGTAGCCCCTCTCTTCTCTTCTTCTTTTCATACCGGGTACGACCGGCGGCAGACTCTCTCTCGAGCGCTCTTCGTAGAGCACTCCTATTCTTTGAAGCTCGCTGCAGGCCGAGTACCCTTCGTTCCTACCCATTCCCGCACGCCTGAATACGTTTATTATTTTGCCGTCCGATACCGCAACCGCTCTAAGCAGCCTGCGGTTTGTCGCATCGAAACATGGGGGCGGTATGATTTTGGTTCTAAGAAATCGGTATCGGTCGAGTATCATCCTCTCTATACACGACTGCAGAGAGTCGTTGAAGCCGAGGGTCAGATGTTTCTCCACTCCGCCGAAGACTGCATAGTATTCAATGAGGTGCTCTATTTCGAGGTGGGGAAAACGGTTGTGAAAGAGGCGGAACTTTTCTATCTCTCTTTTTCCTTCGTTCGGGTTTGTTACTTTATTATAGCACAACATGGTAGAATCCTATTTATGGAAAATTTGGAAATTGAACGCAGGTTCGTACTCTACCCCTGCTCCATGAAACGCTTTTTGAGGAGCCGCTCGATCTCCTACGACAAAAGCACGATCGTGCAGTTCTACCTCGTGGCTGCGGAAGGGGAGGCGGTGCGCTACCGCCGCCGCGGCAACACCTTTACGCGTACCGTAAAGAGGGGAAGCGGTCTTGTCAGACAAGAGCACGAAGAGATGGTGCCAAAGAGCGTCTTCGAAGAGGCTCTTCGCCGTAACAGGGGAGGGGTGATAAGAAAAGAGCGCTTCGTTTTTGAGATCGACGGGACCACATTCGAGCTCGACAGTTTCAAGAGGCCTCTCAAGGGGCTCAACATCCTCGAAGTCGAGTTCAAAAGCGAGTCGGAAGCGAAAGGCTTCGTGCTTCCAAAGCTCTTTGAAAACGTGGTCGCGGCCGAAGTGACAGACAATCCGGACTTTACGAACGGGGCCATTTCAAAGCGTATGGCGGTCCCGGCGATAGAGAGGCCGCTAAAGGAGCTTCTGGAAGAGGTGGACGGAAGAAGAGACTTCTCAAAGGCGAGTGTAAGCGTGAAGTTCACCCCTTACGAAAGCGCCGCACATGCCGTGAAGGCTATCCTATATTCGCTTATGAAAACGGTTCGGGCCGACAGGGCCGCAATCCTGGAGGGTACGGAAGATCCCGAACGACTGCATCAGCTAAGGGTGGCGATGCGCAAAACCAGGGCGCTGCTTTCGCAGATGGGGGGAGTTTTCGATCCTGCATGGTGCCGGATGCATAAAGAGAGTCTGGGCTCTTTGATGAGAGAGACCGGCGATATGAGGGATCTGGATGTATATATCGAGGAGATAGAAGAGTTTGGGCGGATGCTTCCAAAGAGGCTCCACAATGCGCTGAAGAGAGTCGAGAAGAGGCTACTCGAGAGGCGCAAGAGCGAAAGGGAGAGGCTCCGCAGTTTCTTGACGGGCGAAAAGTTCACGGCACAGATCGAAGAGCTCAATCGGTTTGCGCAAACATCTTCGGAAGAGGGGTTGTGTGAGGAGGCCTTTTCACCCCTGATTTTTACCGTAAAGCCGGTGCTGAAGTCGCGCTACGCAAAGGTTTTGAAAAGGGGCTCCCTGATCGGTAAAAAGAGCCCGGCGCAGGAGTATCATGCCGTACGCATAGATGTAAAAAAGCTCCGTTACATGATGGAGTTTTTCTCTTCGCTGTTTGACGAAGAGGCTTACAGGCAGATGGCTTCGAAGCTCAAATCGATACAGAGTATTTTGGGAAAACATCAGGATCTCGATGTCCAGAGCAGGCATATCGAGTCTCTAAAGAGGCATCCGGATATGCAAGACGGGGAGACGCTCGAAGCGCTGAATGTTCTGAAGGAGCGTATGGATCAAATGCAGACGGAAAAGATGGCCGAATTCAGAAGAGAGTTCAGGGAGTTTTCAAAGACGCAGGGGCTTTTTAGGAAGATGATCTGCAGATTTTAGGGGGCAACGGATGAAAACCAAATCTCTCTTCATTCTCTCCAGAGAGCGTCATGCCGGTACTCTCTTCATCGCGCTGGGGTTGATGGAGATTCTGAGAAGAAACTACAAGCGCATAGCCTTTTTCAAACCGATTACGGAGTCGCCTACCAAAGATGACGACATAGAGACGATAAGAGAGAGTTTCAAGCTGTCTCAAAGCGCTAAAGAGGCGTGGGCCGTAACGGAGCGGGAGGCTAGCGACCTGCTCGCCGCAGGTGAGGAGGAGCGGCTCTACGAGCTTATAATAGAGCGGTACGAGACTCTCAAAAAGAGTTACGATTTCGTGCTTTGTGCTGGTTCCGGGGGCGAGAGTCTGCTCGAAATGGTAGACTTCGACCTGAATCTGAAAATAGCAAAGAATCTCTCTTCGCCCGTAGCGGGAGTGGTAAGCGCAAGAGAGAGAAGCCTCCACGATGCCGAAAACGAGATACTACTCTGGAACTACACGATCAGAGATGAGGGTGTAGAGCCTCTCGTTTTTTTCATAAATCATGTCGCCGACCCCCTCTCGTGCAGGGTGAAGAGTTCGGATAGAGAGATGGCTGTCCCATGCTTTCTTATACCTTACGAGAGCGAGCTTGACAGACCTGCCGTTCTGGACCTTATGGAGGCAACCGGTGCCGAGGCGCTGATTCTAAAGAGCCGAAAACAGCTCGAGCGCACGATACGCAGGCCGCTTGTCGCCGCGATGCGGCCGGAGCACTTTCTGGAGAGGCTCGAAAACGGGGATCTCGTTATCGTCCCCGCCGACAGAAGCGACATACTTCTGGCGGTATACGCCGCCAACCGCTCGGCAGCTTTTGCGGCCGCTTCGGCGGTGGTGATAGGGGGAGATTTTGATCCGGCCGAAAATGTCATGCGGATGTTGAGGTCCGACGCCGACTTCCGCATAGCGGTCATAGGAGTAAAGAGCGATACGATGGAGACAGCGATGCAGGTACAAAAGTGTACGGCGCGTCTGACACCGAGGCACAGACGGAAGATCGCACTGGCTCTGGGCCACTTCTCGAGGTATGTTGACGCCTCGTCGATCGTCGAGTCTCTTGCGGAGACGGAACTCGATATCGTGACGCCTGCAATGTTTCTACACCGTATATTCGCATCCGCGTCCAAGGTGCAAAAGCATATCGTACTGCCCGAGAGCGAAGACGAGAGGGTTTTGCAGGCGGCCGAAACGGTACTTCGCAGGAATATCGCGAAGGTCACGCTGCTCGGGGATAGAGAGAGCATACTAAACAGGGCCGGTATTTTGGGAATAGAGATTAAAGACGCCTCTTTCGTCGACCCGCAAAAAAGCCCGTATAAAGAGAGGTTCGCAAAGCGCCTTTACGAGCTCAGGAAGCAGAAGGGCATGAGCCGCGAAGATGCCGCCGAGCTGATGGAGAACTCTACATATTTCGGGACGATGATGGTCTACGAAGGGGTTGCGGACGGTATGGTGTCGGGCGCGACGCATACGACTCGCGAAACGGTCCTTCCGGCGCTTCAGATCATTAAGACAAAACCGGGAATAGATATAGTCTCGAGCGTCTTTTTCATGTGTCTCGAGACGAGAGTGCTCGTATACGGCGACTGTGCGATCGTTCCCGATCCGAACCCGGAAGAGCTGGCGCAGATAGCGGTCTCTTCGGCAGATACCGCCAGGGCTTTCGGAATAGAGCCCTATGTAGCGATGCTCTCATACTCGACCGGGGAGAGCGGAGTGGGCGAAGATGTCGAGAAGGTTCGCAAAGCTACAGAGATAGCGAAAAGGCTGCGTCCGGATGTTCCGATAGAGGGGCCTATGCAGTACGATGCCGCGATCGACCCGGAAGTGGCACAAAAAAAGCTGCCCGGCAGCCGTGTGGCGGGGAGGGCTACGGTCTTTATCTTTCCCGATCTAAACACAGGTAACAACACATACAAGGCCGTTCAGCGATCTACGGGCGCCATCGCCATAGGGCCGGTGCTTCAGGGGCTCAGAAAACCTGTAAACGACCTTAGCCGAGGCTGTAGCGTCGAAGATATAGTCAGTACGGTCGCGATAACGGCCATACAGGCGGCCCACTCATGAGAATACTTGTTCTAAATGCGGGAAGCTCGTCTCTTAAGTACAGGCTTTTTGATGCCGAAATTGAGCTTGGAGCCGGAGTTGTAGAGCGAATAGGCGAGCGGGGAGGTGTGAAGGGGCATATGGAGGCGCTGAAAATAGCGCAGGAGAGGCTTGAAAGTGACGGAGTGCTGAACTCTTTCGACTCTCTCGACGCGGTAGGCCACAGGGTGGTGCACGGGGGAGAGAGGTTCACGCGGCCGGCTCTCGTGGACGAGGGGTTGATAGAGGCTTTAAGAGAGCTTGTACCGCTCGCCCCGCTCCACAATCCGGCCAATATAGAGGGGATCTTGACGATGAGAAAGATCGCTCCGAAGGTTCCCCAGGTAGCGGTTTTCGATACCGCTTTCCACCAGAGTATGCCAAAAGAGGCTTTCTTGTATGCGATTCCTCTGGAGTTTTACGATAGATACGCGATAAGAAGGTACGGATTTCACGGCACATCGCACGCCTATGTCTGCAAGGAGGCGGCGAAACTGCTCGGGCGCCCTCCCGAGTCGCTGAACATGATAACCCTCCATCTCGGTAACGGTGCCAGCGCCTGCGCCGTAGAGAGAGGTCGGAGCGTAGACACCTCGATGGGTTTTACACCCCTCGAGGGACTCGTGATGGGAACGAGATGCGGAGATTTAGACCCGCAGATACCGCTGTTTCTAAACGCCAAAGGGGTCGATGCAAAGGAGGTGCTGAACAGAAGAAGCGGTCTCAAGGGTCTTTGCGGGCACAACGATATGCGCGAGGTGCTGCGGCTTGCGGATGAAGGCCGCGACGACGCGAAGACGGCTTTGGATATATATACGCGCAGAATCCGTAAATATATAGGCGCATACGCCGCTGTTCTGGGAAGGGTCGACGCCCTGGTGTTTACTGCGGGCATCGGCGAAAACAGCCCGAAGGTGAGAGAGCTCTCGTGCCGCGGGCTCGATCGGTTTGGAATAGAGATCGACGACTCGAAAAATCGGGCCGAAGAGACAGAGATATCGAAAGAGGGGAGCCGGGTGAAGATTTTTGTTATAAAAACAGACGAGGAGCTCGAGATCGCCAGGCAGACAGAAGCACTTTTAAGCGACGCTCGGTTATAATCCGTTTAAAAGAGATACAAACTTCAAGGAGAATCAATGCCACTCAAAGTTGCGGTAAACGGAACGGGCCGTATCGGCCTTTGTGTAATAAAGATAGTCATGGAGAGAGACGATATGGAACTGGTCGCCATCAACACGACCGCGAAGCCGGATATGCTCGAATACCTGCTGAAGTACGATACGGTCCATCGCGGTATAGAAGCGAAAGTGTTGGACGAAAAAACGATAGAGATAGCGGGAAAAGCGGTAAGGATGTTCAGCGAACGCGATATCGAGAAACTCGACTTCTCCTCCGCCGGTGCCGAGGTGGTGGCCGAGTGCACCGGTGTCTTTTTGACGAGCGAGAGCGCCTCAAAACATCTGAAGGGGAGCGTAAAAAAGGTAGTATTGAGTGCACCGGCGAAAGATGATACTCCCACCTACGTCTTCAACATAAACAGCGACGACTATGCAGGCGAAGCGATCGTCTCCAACGCAAGCTGTACCACGAACGCCCTTGCACCTGTATGTAAGGTGCTCGATGACGCTTTCGGTATAGAAAACGGCCTCATGACTACCGTACACTCCTACACCAACGACCAGAATCTGCTCGACGTAAAACACAAAAAAGATTTCCGCCGGGCCCGAGCCGCCGCAATGAACATGATACCCACCTCCACAGGCGCGGCAAAAGCGATAGGGCTTGTAATGCCGCATCTTAAAGGGAACCTGAACGGTTTCGCCATGCGTGTACCTACGGCCGACGTGTCGGTCGTCGACCTGACGGTGAATCTGAAGAGAGAGATAAGTGTAGAGAGTATCAACGAAGCGTTCGAGAAGGCCTCTGAAGGTAGCTTCAAAGGGCTTATAGAGATAGATCTTGACAAAAGGGTATCGAGCGATTTCATCGGTTCCTCGTATAGCTGTACATATGTTCCGGATCTGACACGAGTGGTTGGCGACAGGACCGCAAAGGTGATAGCGTGGTACGACAACGAGTGGGGCTACAGTTGCAGGATGGTGGATATGATGAAACTGGTGGCGACCCGCTGATACGGTTGCCCATAGTGTTTCGGCCCTTTTCTTGTTGACATCGGTCAAATCTTTTTCGAGTAAAAAAGATATAATAAAAAATACTGATTTGCGTATAGTGTACGGCATCGGTTACAAATATTCAGGAGAGAGTATGGATGTTACTTTCGATATGTTCATAGAGACTGAAGTGCCGGAAGATGAGGTGATAATCTCGAGGACCGATCTGCGGGGGGTGATAACATATGTCAACGATACCTTCGCAAAGATATCGGGATACAGCAGTGAAGAACTGATAGGGCGGCCGCACAACATTCTTCGCCATCCCGATATGCCCAGATCGGTCTACAAAGAGCTGTGGGATACGATAAAAGCGGGAAAGAGCTGGAGCGGGTATGTAAAAAATATGCGAAAAGATAGAGGTTACTACTGGGTATATGCGGAGGTCTCCGGCGTATACAAGAACGGTGAGCTTGTCGAATACAAGTCGATAAGAAGCCCTGTGGAGAAGCGGATGAGAGTCGAAATGCAGAGAGTATACGACAAAATGCGTGAAGAGGAGCATGAAGAGTGGCGCACAGTGATGTATCTTCCTTACGAGACGGGAAAGAGGCTCATCGAAGAGGCCGATAAAAGAGGGATGAAGGCTGAAGAGCTGATCGCAGAGCTGATTTGATCCCATTGAGCGTATGATGTGCCGAAGGCACATCATACGTTACCTCATTATGAATCCGCTTTTTTAAACGAAGCATCCTCTATTATAACCGGGTAGAAGTAGCCGTATCCGAAGTCAACATCGGTCTTTAACTTACCTGTTACGGTGACGACATCACCCTCTTTGACATCCGCCGAAGCTGAAGTCGCGACAAGATCGTTCTTTCCTTCGGTGCCGGTTCCGTCTTGTATATGGACCCAATCTTTCCCCATAACGCCTCTTATGATTTTCGTCACTCTACCGTTTACTTTGACACTTTTGTCTTTAAGATCCGCACTCTGTGCGAATATTTCGGCTATCGTATATCCGCCCTTCACTTTGGCGACTGGTACTGCGCTTGAACTGTCCGCGTTACCGTTTCCCTCTTTCTCTACAGGTTTCTGCTTTGTGCCGCACTTTTCGCAGTTGTGGGTGCTATCACCTTTCAAAGGGGCTATAACGGCGACAAAGAGGACCTTGTCGAATGTCCTGTTAAGTGTTTTGCTTGGAAAATTCTCCATCCACATCTGCGGAAGGAAAGAGACCTTCTCACCCACTTTCAACGGCGTCTTCGGGCCGGCGATCCAGTACTGCCCGTTTCCGTCGTCTATTTTTGCATAGGTGTATACGCCGGCATCCATAGTCTCGGTTACCGTACCCTCCTTGACGCCGGGCTGCTGCTGGGTGTTTTGGGGCATCTGTTCCGTACTCTCCCTGGCTTTCACTCCGTATATCTCAGCATTCGAAGGGGTCTCTTCGGCGGCGGTACTCTCC
>JALSXE010000347.1:0-2522 GCA_027072755.1 Campylobacterales bacterium
TAGTATGGGCAAGATCATCAGGAGCGAAGAGGAGTGGAGAGAGCGGCTCACCCCTATGCAGTTCGAGGTATGCCGCCGCAAAGGGACCGAGAGGGCTTTTACCGGGGAGTACTACGACTTCAAGGAAGACGGGATATACAGATGTGTATGCTGCGATGCACCGCTATTCGACAGCGAAGATAAATACGATTCTGGAACGGGGTGGCCGAGTTTCAGCAGACCCGTATCGGATGAGGCTGTCGAAGAGCACGAAGACAGAAGCTACGCTATGGTCAGAACGGAAGTGACGTGCGCACGCTGCGACGCGCACCTCGGCCATGTTTTCCCCGACGGTCCACCGCCTACAGGCCTGCGCTACTGCATAAACTCGGTCTGCCTCACTTTCGAACCGCGCGGGAGATGACGAAAGCGAGGGCAGATATGACCAGAACTCCTATAAGCGGCATTATCCACGGGTTCTGCTTGGCGCTTTCAAGAAGCGAGAGAACCGTTTTGCCGCCCAGATAGCTCGCCCCTCCCACCACAACCGCCCACAACGCCGATGCCAGAAGGTTCAAGACGGCAAACTTTGCCGTATCGTAGCGGGTGAGGCCTATCGCGATCGGCACCAGTGTCTTGACTCCGTATATATATTTTTGTAGGAAAATCACCAGCGCTCCGTACTTTTTCATCAAAATATGCGAGTAGGCCAGTTTCCGCCTATGCTTTTTAAGGTACTCCATCATCGTATGCTTGTTGAATCTAGTAAAGAGCAGCAGGGCCATGTCTCCTATGAAATTGGAGACGAAAGCGACGGCAATACTCACGCTAAGATCCATCTTGCCCATCGAAGAGAGCACCCCCGCAGCCGCCAGAGCGAAAAAACCCCCACCCAGCGAGTAGAAAAAGAGGATTATATATCCGTACGTTACGAGGTTGTCGATCAACTCGTGCAAACCGCCCTCCCACCGTGTGATGTTTAAGCGTGATTGTACCCGATTTTGATAAAATAGTGAACAATCGGACGGCGAAAGAGAAGTGTTTAAGTCGATTGTTTCGAAAGTCTGTCTTGCCGGTACCCGTTCCGCCTCTGCGTTTCTCCATACGGCGTACCGTTTATTAGGGGGCGGCCATTGAGAAAAGATACCGGCTTTGACCTCGGTACATCGGAGGTTGTCGCCATAAGATATTTCGTGTCCGTCCCGACCATACATCCAAAACTACAAATACGCAGCTTCCGACATAGCTGATCGAAAGAGTGTAAGTATGAGAGAAAGCAGACACGTTTCACTTCTGCGAAAGAGTAAGAACAGACCGGAGGCTACACGATGATAGAGATAGAACGCATTCCGTCACTACACGGCAGCGACCCCGAAGCCAAGCGCGAGGAGATACGCCGCTACTTTCACAACACTTGCGACGTCTACGAATCGCTCTTCGAACATCTTGCGAGCGACGAGGCCTTTTACAACCGCCCGGAGCCCCTGAGGCATCCGCATATATTCTACTTCGGCCACACCGCCGTCTTTTACGTAAACAAGCTTGTGCTTGCGAAGGTGATCGAAAAGAGAATAGACCCCGCTCTGGAGTCGATCTTCGCCGTCGGGGTGGACGAGATGAGCTGGGACGACCTGAACGAAGAGCACTACGACTGGCCCTCCGTCGAAAAGACCCGCAGATACAGAAAGAGCGTCAGGAAGATGGTGGACGGCCTAATATCGACACTGCCGCTAGAGCTTCCGATTACGTGGGAATCTCCCTGGTGGGTCATACTGATGGGCATAGAGCATGAGCGCATACATATAGAGACATCTTCCGTTCTCATTCGACAGACGGATATCTCACTCGTAAAACCCCTGCCCGAATGGCCTGTCTGCAAAATCTCCGGCGATACACCGGAAAATGCCCTGCTCCCCGTTTCGGGCGGCAAGGTTGTCATAGGCAAAGAGAAGAGCGACGACTACTACGGATGGGACAACGAATACGGCCGCCACGAAGCCGAAATACCGGACTTCAAAGCCTCCAAATACCTCGTAACCAACGGCGAATTCATGAAGTTCGTAGAGGATGGAGGATACGAAAACGACAGGTGGTGGGAAGAGGAGGGGCTGGCATGGCGAAACTTCAAAAAGGCCAAACACCCGCACTTCTGGGTGGAGGGCGAAAAGGGCTTCAGGTACAGAGCGCTCGCCGAGATCATCGAGATGCCGATGGACTGGCCCGTAGACGTCAACTACCACGAGGCGAAAGCCTTCTGCAGCTGGCTTAGCGAAAAAACGGGTAGAAGGCTGCGCCTTCCGACGGAGGACGAGTGGTTTCTGCTTCACGAGCGGTGCGGCGTCGCCGACCAGCCGGAGTGGGGGGAGAGGGCGCCGGCCAACATAGGCCTCGAGCACTACGCGTCGGCCTGCCCGGTAACAATGTTTCGCCACGGCGGTTTCTATGACGTGATAGGCAATGTATGGGAGTGGAGCGAGACCCCGATATACCCGTTCGAGGGTTTCGAAGTGCATCCGATATACGACGACTTCACTACACCCACA
>JALSXE010000348.1:0-2518 GCA_027072755.1 Campylobacterales bacterium
CGCGAAATACTACACCTCTACTTAGGACTACACAAATATGCAAAACATCAGAAACATCGCCGTTATCGCGCACGTCGACCACGGCAAAACCACACTCGTCGACGGCCTTTTGCAGCAGTCGGGAACTTTTGAAGCCCACAAAGAGGTCGCTGAGCGTGTCATGGACAGCAACGATATCGAAAAAGAGCGCGGCATAACGATTCTTTCAAAGAATACGGCCATTCGCTACAACGACTACAAAATCAACATCATAGATACCCCCGGCCACGCCGATTTCGGCGGCGAAGTGGAGCGCGTGCTCAAGATGGTAGACGGTGTTCTTCTTCTTGTCGATGCCCAGGAGGGTGTCATGCCCCAGACGAAATTCGTTCTTAAAAAGGCTATCGAGCTCGGTCTTCGCCCGATAGTGGTCGTAAACAAGATAGACAAGCCCGCCGCGGAACCCGAGCGCGTGGTAGACGAAGTTTTCGACCTGCTTGTTGCACTCGAAGCGGATGAGACACAGCTCGACTTTCCGGTTCTCTACGCGGCGGCGAGAGACGGATACGCCAAATGGAATTTGGATGACGAAAACGAAGACCTCAAACCCCTTTTCGAGGCGATACTCGAGTATGTGCCCTCCCCCGAAGGGAGCGTCGACAACACTCTGCAGACGCAGGTATTTACACTCGACTACGACAACTACGTAGGGCGTATCGGAATCGCACGTATATTCAACGGCCGTATCAGGGCGGGCGAACAGGTGCTGCTGGCAAAGAGCGACGGCGAACAGAAAAGGGGACGAATAAGCAAGCTTATCGGTTTTCTGGGGCTCGAGCGTATCGAAATAGATGAGGCGGAAGCGGGTGATATCGTAGCGATCGCCGGTTTCAACGAGATAGATGTGGGTGATACCGTAACCGATCCAAACGATCCCCAGCCGCTCGATCCTCTTCATATCGAAGAGCCTACCCTCTCTGTAATATTCAGCGTAAACGACGGTCCGTTCGCTGGGCGTGAAGGAAAGTTCGTCACCGCCAACAAGCTCAAGGAGCGTCTGGAGAAGGAGATGGAGACCAATATCGCGATGCGTCTCGAGCAGTTGGGAGAGGGGAGCTTCAAAGTCTCCGGCCGCGGTGAGCTTCAGATCTCGATTCTGGCGGAAAATATGAGAAGAGAGGGTTTCGAGTTTCTTATTTCACGGCCGGAGGTGGTCATAAAAGAGGAGAACGGAGTGCGTCTGGAGCCTTATGAGCATCTGGTTATCGACGTTCCGGAAGAGTTCAGCGGTGCGGTCATAGAGAAACTGGGGCGCCGTAAAGCGGAGATGACCTCCATGAGTCCGATGCCCGACGGAACGACAAGGATAGAGTTCGAGATACCTGCACGCGGACTTATCGGCTTCAGGACACAGTTTCTGACCGATACCAAAGGAGAGGGAATCATGAACCACTCTTTTCTGGCGTACAGGCCGTTTGTAGGAAATGTGGAGCACAGGGCCAACGGCGCTCTGATCTCGATGGAGAACGGCAAAGCGCTCGGCTATTCGCTCTTCAACCTGCAGGATCGCGGCACCCTCTTTATAAAGCCGCAGACCGAAGTATATGTAGGCATGATCATAGGCGAGCACGCCAGACCGAACGATCTGGAGGTCAACCCCATAAAGGGCAAGAAGCTCTCCAACGTCAGGTCTTCGGGCGCAGACGACGCCATCGTTCTTGTCCCGCCGCGCGACATGAACCTCGAGCGTGCTATGGAGTGGATAGAGGAGGATGAGCTGGTAGAGGTGACTCCTGAAAATATCCGTGTCCGCAAAAGATATCTCGATCCGCATGTAAGAAAGCGGATGGAGAAGCAGAAGAAGTAGCCGCCCGGCTTTTTGTACTATCAGCCTGTCTGAAAATAGGCGAGCTGCTTGTTCAGTCTGGCAGTCATTTCAGATAGGCGGCGTGTGGCTACCGTTATCTCTTCGACCCCTTTGGCATTCTCTTTCGATATATCATTGATCTCATCGATCCTATGAATGATCTCGTTGATATAGTCGGATGTTGTCCTGGTAAAGCCTGTCGCCATCTCTACTTTTGCGAGTGTATCCATAATTCTCTCCGAGCTCTGATTGACTCTTTGCTCAACCGTTCCGGAGAACTCTACGAGATCCGCGAAAGTTTTAGAATTTTGTGAAATCTGGCCGCTCGCTTCAAGAATATTCTGCACAATCACATTTACTGAAGCCTGAATTTCGCTCAGACTTTTTTGTGTTCTTTCCGCCAGTTTTCTGACCTCATCGGCAACTACCGCGAATCCGCGTCCATGCTCCCCGGCTCTTGCGGCTTCGATTGCGGCATTTAGTGCGAGCAGATTGGTTTGATCGGCAATATCGCCTATTATGGTCAAAACCCCTTTAATCTCTTCCGCATTTGTAGAGAGACGGTTCAGCTGCTCCGCCAGATTCTCTTCTACCTGTGCACTGTGTTGTATATTTCCGATCAGTTTTTTGAACTCAACGGCTATCTCTCCTATCGATTCTGCAGTCTCCTGC
>JALSXE010000349.1:0-9838 GCA_027072755.1 Campylobacterales bacterium
AGACAAAGGTACCGGATGAACGAACTTCTTACCAAACAGATCGCACGAATCAATCTCTATGCTCTGATCTCAAGAGTGTTGATGAAAGAGGTCGACGAAGAGTTTCTCGAAACCATAGAAAGCGACGAGGTAATTCTCTCCTTTTTCCCAAACTACATGCAGTGGGAAAAACCGAAAGAGCTCGACAAAAAGAGGCTGAAAGAGCAGTTTCTCGATGTCGACTTCAGCAACCTTTTCGTTCTGCACCTGATACCTTACGAGAGCTTCTACCGCAGGGATGACCAGATGCTCGAAACCGGAGGCGACAATCCGGTCGTGCAGATATACAACCGTTACGACTTCAGGGTTCAGCTCGACAAGGCCCGGGCGGTCAGCCCGGACCATATAGGTATAGAGCTGGAGTTTATGTATATGCTGGCAAACTCCGAATACAGAGCTCTCGAAAACGATGACTACGAGGCTGCCAGAGAGCTGGCGCGTATAGAGCGCGATTTTCTTAAAGATCACCTGCTCGAATGGGCTCCGATGTTTTTGCAGAATGTAAAGGCTGAAGCTGGAACGCCGCTATATTACGATGCGGCATCTTTGGCCCTCGAGTTTATGCTAAACGACTACGAATATCTGAACGAGATTCTGGAAGAAGGGGAGTAGCGAGCCGATATGGGAGGACTCTCGTTCGAGCCGGCAAAGTGTGTAAGGGCTGTGACAAAGTTTTCCGAATGCACCGCATGTGTGGAGGCGTGCCCCGTTGATACCCTCGTTATCGCCGAAAACAATCTCCCATCCTTTGTACCCGCAGAGTGTGTAGAGTGCGGCGGGTGCATGGGTGTCTGCCCGGGTGAAGCCTTCGGCTTGGAGTCGTTCAGCGCCACGGAGTTCTTTTTCGATTTTGCAAGTTCCGACGAGTTGCTGCTTTCATGCCGGCTCAATCTTCCGTGCATAGCCGCTATTGGTACCGAACATCTAATCTCTCTGGCTATAGTCAAAGAGAAAAATCTGGTCGTAGACACCGGCCACTGCGGCGATTGTCCATATAAAGACCCACTCTATACCCTTATTAAAAAAAGTGTCGAAGAGGCGAACTATATACTCGATGCGTGCGGCAGCGAAAAGGTTATTATTTTAAAGGATGTGGCGGCTGAGCCGGAAGAGTCGCAAAAGGCCGATACCGCAGACAGACGCTCTTTTTTGAAGGCTCTCTCTTTAAAGGGTGCGGTAGAGGCGAAAAGGGAGTTCGAGTCGCTGGTTGAGAAGAGTGACGACGAAAAGAGGGTGCACGAGATCGATCTTGTAGCACTGGCGAAGATTCGACAAAAAGAGCTACCTGACAGGCGTAAAATCCTCTTCACCGCCCTTAAGAGGCTACCCAAACCGCCGATTTATCATACAGTTGCCGAAGAGGAGATATCTTTTGTCTCCCAAAAATTCATAGAGGCTGAAACCTGTACCAACTGCCAGATGTGTTACCGCATCTGCCCCACCGGAGCCTTGAGCTCCGATTCGATGATGAGCCGCATCTATTTCGATGCGATGCTCTGCATAAAGTGCCGCGCATGTCACGATACGTGTGAACCCGATGCCATAAAGCTGCAGCCGGTTTTTGAACTGAAAGAGTTTTTCGAACCGACGCAGCGCCTTTTGGCGTCTTTTAAAATCAGGCAGTGCGACGAGTGCGGCCTCTCGTTCACTTCTCTGAACGGCGAGACGGTATGTCAGCGCTGTGCACAGGAAGAGGAGGAGGCTTTCGATCTGTGGGGAGTCGAAGAGAGAGAAGATGGCGTGGTGCAGTTCAAAGTGGCCGGAAAAAAGGATGAGACTGTATGATCGATGAAGGAATTCTCTCGAATGAGAGCCGTCTGATAGCTCTTTACGGCATAGATGCCCAGAGTTCACCGTTTCTGAAAATTCTAAATACTGTATTCAAAAGCCTCGGGCTTAACGATTTTGCTATCGGCCTCAACATAAACCCGGAAGATTTTCCGTATATGGTGCGCGGTATGCCGCAGTCGAAAGTGACGATGGCACTCTACGAACCGGAGTACCAGGAGGTTGTGGTCCCGTTTCTTGACTATTCGGAGAACTGTATAAAAAGGAGCGGAATATGCGACGGAGCGTATGCGCAAAACGGAAAGCTGTACGGTAAATGTTTCTATCCGGAAGCTTTCGAGCTGATGACGGCGTGCGAGGGTGTAAATCTAAGTGGTGCCAGCGTACTGCTTCTTGGAGCCGGTACGGTCGCGAGTGCGATCCTGCCGCTTCTTGGTGTGATGGGTGCAAAAAGAGTGGCCGTGGCCGATACCGTGGTGGAGCGTGCGGCGGAGCTTTTGGAGAAAAACAGTGTCTCGCTGGCTTCCGTAGAGTGCGATATACTCTGGTATGAAAACGGTATGAGGGTCGACCTCTCCAGGTATGATATGATTGTAAACGCGGTAGATATCCATGCGCATAGCGACAAGCGTACTATAACGGTAGATGGAGAAAACAGAGAACTCGTGTTAGTCGACTTCGTGCGGGGAGAGAGTTCGTTCGACAGGCTCTCTTCGGAGCTCGGGTGCCGAAAACTCGGCAGCGGCGAGTGGATGTTAGCGACTGCTCTCTGTGTTGCCCGTGAGTGGCTCGGTGCCGGTATAGAGTGCGGCGATTACGAGAGAGCGGCGGAAAAATTATTGACGAGGTAGCAGATGGAAGATTTGAGAAAAGAGTTCGAAAACTTTATGCGGGAGCGCTGTGTTGCCGACGAGTGCGAAACCCAAGAGGATAGCTACGACTACCCGGACTATGTGGAAGCGATAAACTCCGAACTTATGCCGCCAAACAGGAGCGGTGTATATATAAGCAGGTGGGATCTCAAAATGGTCGGCGATGCTATAGAGGCCTCGATAGCGATGGATGCAAGGTCGAGAATGTACAAGATGCTGATGCGATCCGTGCATGATAAGGAGACGATGCAGAGGCTGCTTGGAGCTTTCGCTTCCCTGATCGATGCGAAAATCGAACCCTATAGGGAGATGATGGAAGCGTACCCCTCTTCGGCACCGATTTTCCGGGATAAAATAGAGAAGGCCGAACGTGTCAAAAAGTACTTCGATTCGGTGTTAGAGAGATACTTTCCGGAGGGTTAGGAATAGAGTTTTCATTTCAGTACCCGCTCTTTTTCTTTCTGCTTCTTCTGCTGCCGTGCCTGTGGCGCTGCCGCCGTGCGGATCTCAAATTCTACTTTCCGCGTCCGGAGCTTGTCGGAAGCTCCGCATTTTACAAAGATTTCAGAGTCTGGCTCGATGCACTCATATTTACGCTCCTGGTGCTCTCTTTGGCATATCCGTATCTTTACAAAGAGCGTGCCGCACATGAGCGAAGCGGGCGTGATCTGGTGCTGGTTCTGGATGCAAGCGGCTCGATGGCGGAGTCGGGTTTTGACAAAAACGAACCCGACAAACGGAAATTCGATGTCGTGGAGTCGATAGTCTCCGACTTCATAAAAAGGCGCTTCGACGACAACATCGGACTGGTGGTATTCGGTACGTACGCATTTACGGCCTCCCCGGTGACATACGACCTTTCGGCCCTGAAGAAGATTCTGGATATGGTGGACGTCGGAATAGCGGGGCGGAATACGGCTATAGGAGAAGGGATCGCGCAGGCTGTAAGGTCGCTCGGCTTCGGCCATGCGAAAGAGAAGGCGATTATTCTACTGACCGACGGCCGCCAAAATTCAGGCTCCGTCTCTGTCGCCGAAGCGGTGAAAGAGGCGAAAAAGAGCGGAATAAAAATCTACACCGTCGGTATAGGCAGGAGAGGCGAGTTCGACGAAGAGCTTTTGAAAAGGATCGCTAAAGAGAGTGGGGCAGAGATGTTTGCAGCCTCGGATGCGGAAGAGCTCAGGTCGGTTTACAAAAAGATAGAGGCTCTCGAGCCGAGTCCTCTTCGCTCTGAAGACAAGATCGGCCGCAGGCCTCTGTATATCTATCCTCTTCTTCTGGCTATGCTGCTGATGGGCATAAAGATTTATCTTTCATCCTCATATTCGAGGAGGCGGCCGGCATGACCTTCGTGAACCTGTGGGCTTTCTGGCTGCTTGTACCGATTGCCGTTCTCGCACTGCTCGGTAGCTACAAAGGTGCTCGCCAAAAGAGTCCGCTGCATAGAAAAGTAGTACTCGACGAAACGAAACGCTCCCGGCTCAAAGCGGTACAGACGGCAGCTTTGGCGCTTATGGTCGTCGCTCTTGCGAGGCCGGTCGTAAAGAGCCACTCGGTCGCAAAACATGCCAGGTATGCCCCTATCTATCTGGCTCTCGACCTCTCCGCATCCATGCGCGCGACAGATAGGAAACCCTCCAGACTCGAGTACTCCAAGGAGATAATCAGGGAGCTGTTGAAACGTGACACCTCCCACCCCTTCGGTCTTTTCGGTTTCACTTCGAACACTCTTATTCTCTCGCCCGCAACGATGGACCACATACTGGTCGCAACCGCTCTTGAATCGATCAATCCCGATTTCATCATATCGCATGCGACCAGTCTCGAATCGCTTCTTGAAACTGTCGCGAAACTGCCCGAAAAGAGTAAACGTCTGGTGGTTTTCAGTGACGGAGGAGACGAGCACGATATCGGCCGTATGCTGCAGATATGCCGTGAAGGCGGCATTACCCTCTATGCCGTCGAAGCGGCCGCGAAAAACGGTGCCCCGATTCCCGCAAGCGGCGGAGGTTTCGTGCGCGACGAAAAGGGGCGTCTGGTCATCTCGATGCAGAACCCGTCGTTTGCGGAACTTGCCCGTCTTAGCGGCGGAGCCGTTATAGAGGCCGACGATATACGGGAAGCGGCTACCGAGCTGGAGTCGGCTTTTGCGGACGATGATCTGAAAGCGGAAGCGTCGGTAGAGGTGAATGTAACGGAACTTTTCTGGATTCCGCTTCTGGCGGCACTTATGCTATACCTTGCGAGTGTCGTAAGAATGCCGGACCGTTTCAGAATAAAAAGCGTAGCGGCGATATTGGCACTGCTCGGTATGCAGAGCGCCGAGGCCTCCGTAACGGAGCTATGGACTCTTCACAAAGCGTATGAAGCCTACGAAAAGGGGGACTGCAACAGAACCCTTGCTCTTCTGCGCAGTCCCGAAGAGAGTTCGCTGCAAAGATCGTTTGCAAAAGCGTCTGCACTCTACCGTCTGGGTGCCTACAAAAAAGCTGCCGGAACTCTTTTGGGCATAAAGAGCGACGATGCGGCGGTAAAAGCCGCGATCTATTACGATCTGGGCAACTGCGCGGTTAAACTGGGGCGCTTCAAGAGTGCAAGGAAGTACTATATCAGGTCGCTGCAGCTTCATCCTGACGAAGAGACGCTGGAAAATCTGGCCGCAATACTCTTTAAAAAGGAGAGTAAAAAGAGAAGCAGGCCCAAAGCCGCCGCCAAAACGCAAAAGGCTTCCGGCGGTGCAAAAAAGGGTGAAAAAGGGGGCGGTTCGGGCAAAAGGGCGGAGTCCAAAAGTTCCGGCGGCACTCAAAGCGGCAGCGGTGAAATCAAAAGCGGAAGCCGGTCGGCCGCAGCCGTTTCAAAGAGTTCTACCCTGAAACATCCGCTCGGCTCGAAGGCTTATGAACTTATCAACAAAGGATACCTCGATGAACGCAGGCCCTGGTAGATTTACCGTTATCATATCTATCCTGTTCGCAACGCTGCTCATGGGTGCGACCGACTACAGCTACTCTCTGCACCTCTCAAAGAGTTCACTCTACCTGAAAGAGCCGTTTGTCGTAACGTTCGACATAAACCAGACAGACAGCTCCAAGGTGATGTTTTTCGATTTCGATATAGACGCCGGCGACGACTTTTTCGTCCACAGGCTCGACAAAGAGGTGGACGAGGCCTATCATGCTAGGAAGGAGCGATACAGATATCTGGTATATCCGCTAAAAAGCGGAAAAGTGCAAATGAGATTCAAACTGCTGGTTAGACGCGGCAACGACGAGCTTCTCACTACGGCGTTTACCGGTGGTCGCTACAACTTCAAAGCGGTAGAGACCGATGACCGCTACGAGCCGGTCGCATCCAAAATCGTGGAGGTAAAGCCGCCTCCTTTCAGAGCCGACCTTGTCGGCAGATTCAGAGTAGAGCGTACCGTCGAAAAAAGCGGTGTGGAGTCGTATGAGCCGCTCTACGTAGATGTGAAAGTGAGCGGCACGGGATACGCCCCCGATCTGGATAAGATTGCATGGCTTCCTCCGATTAAAGGAGTGAAGCTCTTTGCGGACAGACCGAAAAAAACCCTGCGCTATACCGGGGAGGGGATGAGTGTCGAAGCGGTATACAGATACGCTCTGATCTCGCAAAGCGACTTCAAGATACCGGGCGTTTCGCTGCAAGCCTTCGATACTGCACATAAAAAGGGCTACAAGATAGAGCTTGAACCTGTAAATGTGAATGTAACTCCCGTAGAGACGTCGCTTATTCTGGACAAGAAGAGCGCTCCCGGGCCTGTGGAGCCGCCCATTGAGTCGATAAAACGCCTCTTTATCATGTTGCTGATTTTTGCGGCCGGGTGGATAAGCGCCCTTTTGACAATGAGAGTGCGGAGTGCCGTTTTTAGCGGTCGAAGCGGTGATTACGAGTGGAAAAACAGGGTGAAATCGGCAAAGGATGCCAAAGAGCTTATGAAGCTTCTCGTGTCGAGAGACGCTGACGGATACAGAGAGCTTATAGAGAGACTGGAGCGGGCCGTTTATGCAAAAGAGGCGGTAAATCTGAAGCGTATAAAAAGAGAGGTGCTGAATGAGAGTTGATATTCTGCTGCTGACCCTTCTGCCGCTCTTTGCAAGCGGGGCATCCAAGGGGCTTGAATATGCGGGTGAGAAGATATATATCTCGATGGGCTGTTACGGCTGCCACGGCGTATCGGGCGAGGGTGTAAACGACTTTCCAAAACTTGCCGGTAAACCGGCGGATTATCTTGCCAATCGGTTGAGAGAGTTGAAAAGCGGGGTAGGGCACACGTCAAAAAAGGAGATGATGGTTCCGTATGCCAGGGCGCTCGACGAGAAGCAGATAGCGGCCGTCAGCGCCTTTTTGTCTTCGGCAGGGTCGCAAAGCAGGAGAGATCTCGAGGTTCCCGAAGATATACTCGGCGGCGATATATAATACCAATCCCAAATGAAAACGAAACACCCGGCCCGCTTTCGTTCGACTCACTCCCGCAACTCTTGCTGCGGTGACGACCGAATGCTTCGTTCTCTTTATTTGGTTCTGGTATAAAATAGTGCGAAGTTCGGTTTTATATGGAAGATATATGCTCTTTAAGCGTATGAATCTTTCCGATCAGGGTCTCAACGAGCCTGTGGCTCCGGGAGATGGTCTTCGTATCTTCACTCAGTTTGCCGTTTAGCTCTTCGACCATGTTTTTCGCTTTTTTAACCTCTTCGTCGATGATTTTCGAGTTTTCGGTATCTTCCATACTCAGTTGATTGATATGTACGATCTTCTCGTTGGCACTGCTCATCTTTTCGTATGAGTTCTCGCTCGTTTCGACCAGCTTCTGCATCGACTCCGCATTCACTCTTACTCTGCCGGAAACATCTTCGACCGACTGGACTATCGTATTGATCGTTATATTGATCTCGCCGAGGCTCTTTTGGGTCTTTTCGGCCAGATTCCTCACCTCGTCGGCGACTACGGCGAAGCCTCGGCCGTGCTCACCGGCCCTGGCGGCTTCTATGGCCGCATTGAGAGCCAGGAGGTTGGTCTGTTCCGCTATATCCGATATCATTCCCAGTACATCTTTTATCTGAGATGTAGTTTCGCTAAGGGTGTGGAGCTGGTTGCTCACCTCAATATTCTTTTCGTACTGCTCGTTTACATCTCTATTTAGTACCGAAATTCCCCTCTGCGCCTCCTCTATCATTCCGCTCGACTCGACGATCTCGCTCTGAAGTCTCCTGGAGTACTCTATATTCCTCCTGCTCTCCTCCTCGGCGATATCGAGTGAAGAGACTATCTCTTCCGAGAGCTTGTCGGTCTCTTCCATAAGTCTCTCTATGGAGAGAGAAATGGTGTCGATATCTTTGGCTATCTTTTGTGTATCGCCCATCAGGTCATTGAGGTCGACCACCGAAAGAATCTTCTGCCTGAAGGTGTTGACCGCATTCACGAGCTCTTCGTACTCACTGCTGAATCTCGCATCTATCGAGAGCGGCTCGGAGAGCTTCATCTGTTTTAGATACTCTATGGTTCTGCGGGCTATGTTTACCCCGTTAATCTTCTCGTCGATGTCGTGGATCAGTATGACAAGTGCGATTACGAACTGAACCGCGGAGCCTACGGGATTGTCTGTGAAAAGGATCGCATTGGCGATCAGCAGCACAATACCTATCCAGTGCACCGCCCTCATGCGGAAAAATAGAGATCGTGTCATGTTTTTGCCTCGTATAATAGGATATGATGAATTTTATACTGAAATAATCGTCAAAAGGTAAAAGAAGTTAAACGTTTTAAGAGAAAATCCGTGGGCGGTGTAAGTACGGAGTCGAAGCCATCTCAGCTCCACTCTATCAATGTTATCTCGGCAAAGGTGCCTAGACGCATAGGCGGTCCCCAGAAACCGATGCCGCTGTTTACGTAGATATGGCTCTTTTTTTCGAGAGAGTGAAGCCCTTTGAGGTAGGGCTGCTGAAGACGAACCAGATAGCCGAAAGGCCAGATCTGGCCGCCGTGGGTATGGCCGCTGAGCATAAGTGATGGTCTAAAACCCTCCAGATGGCGGATGAAACGGGGCTGGTGGGCTAGAAGCAGGGTGGGAGCCTCTTTCGGAATTTTCGATACGGCCATTTTGATATCGGGTTTAAAACTGCCGTATCTGTATCCGAAGAGATCGTACACTCCCGCGATCCAGAAATCTTCCACTCTTTTCGCTTCGTTCCTCAATACGGTTATTCCGAGCGACTCTACAAAATCCATAGCCTCCTTTACGCCGTGAAAATACTCATGGTTTCCCGGCACATAGAAGACCCCGAACCTGCTCTTCAGAGCCGCCAGTTCGCCGACCGCATCCTTTATGCGTACTATCGGCAGGTCGGTAAGGTCGCCGGTAATCGCCACTACATCAGCGTCGAGTCCGTTTATACGCTCGACAGCCGTTTTTACGAACTCCCTGTCGATCAGGCCGCCTATATGCATGTCGCTTATCTGTACGACTCTGTAGCTTCCGCCTTTGAATCTGTTCTGCCTGACTTTTAGATGTTTTACTATAGGCAGTTTACCGCCCTCGTAGAGACTCTCTCCGACCATTGCCGCACCTGCCGTCAGAAATCCTGCATCGCTGATTCGTTTGAAGAAACGGCGTCTCTCATCTTTGAGCGGTATATTGTGCTGCAGCAGATGGAGCATTTCATAGAAAACGAGAGCGAGCAGCAGAATGAAGCTGACACCTACGCTTATGGAGAGAAGCGCGTAGAGCGGTTTGGGCAGATCCGTAACGTATCTTGCGGCGATGTAGCCGCCGTTTGCCAGAAAGTTGAGAGTCAAAAAGATCTTAACTCCTCTTCTTGCGGGGGAGGATATGTGCATCCTCGCCGCCACTCTCGTATACGATAGGTAGTGAATGGCCCCGAACAGTAGCAAAAAGGCGCCGAAAAAGAGCAGTTTTGCCATCTCTATCCAAACTCCTTGTCAATAAAAATTGTCTACATAACTTCTGCGCTTCATTGATGGACATGTACCCGATAGATCGATCGGATACGATTTTGTGGTCTTATAGGTCAGATAGTTTCGGATCTCTAACCTTTACGCGGTATCAGCCGCCCGCTCCGAGCTTCAGTTTAAGCTCTATAAGGCCGGTTTCACCGAGT
>JALSXE010000350.1:0-7118 GCA_027072755.1 Campylobacterales bacterium
ACGGAACCGCCTCCGATGCACAAAAAAGAATCTTCAGTCCACTCTTCATATCTCTCCCTCTCTAATCGATCAGTGTCGTCATTGTATCCAACAGCAGCTTTGCACCCTGCATCGAAGCGTTCTCGATACGGCTTCGCACGATCTTCAGACCTTTCAGGCTCTCGGCAAGCGCATAGCGCGCTATTTCTCTCTCGACTCTATCTACGACCTCCGGATTGTGCTCTATCACGCCTCCGCCGAGAACGAGGATTTTGGGATTGAAGAGCGTAACGGCTGTCGCCGATGCCGTAAGCATCGCTTCGATGTACCCCTGCGCGATCGTGCGGCACTCCTCTTTTTCGGAACCTGCGAGTCCGCGCAGGTCCGGTCTGCCCTCGCAACCGATATACTCCATCCACTTTTCCATGCCGCTTCCGGAAGCGTAGAGCTCTATGCAGTTATCCTTTCCGCATCCGCAGCGAAACGGCGTCTTTTTGTATGGTATGTGTCCTATTTCGCCGGCGAGGCTCCGCCATCCGTGCACTATCTCTCCTCCGGTTACGATTCCGCACCCCAGACCGGTACCGGAGTAGAGGGCCGTCACATCCTTCTCGTTCCAGTAGACCGACTCGGCCAGAGCCGCACAGTTGAGGTCGTTCTCTATCTTTAGCGGTATACCGAAGGCGCTCTCCGCCAGGTTTTCGATTTCGGGTTCGTCGATCTCGATATTCGGAGCCGAAAGGATTACCCCTTCGTGCACCTGACCCGCGAAAGATATAGCAACCGCGTCTATGTCGCAGGATCTTTTCAAAAACGACGATACGAAGGACCATAACGACACATCACGCGAAGAGACCCTGCCGCACTCTTCCCTCTCTCCGACTATTTCGTAACGAAGCCATGTACCCCCCGCATCTATCGCGAGCCTGCTCACAGAAGCCTCCTGTATAGCTCAAGGTAACGGGATGCACACCTCTCGATCGAGAAGTCGCACTCCATATTGAACTCGACGATCCGCTCGAGTACGGTTCCTCTTTTATACAGAGCGATCGCCCTATCCACGCACTCCACCAGTGCGGAGGGCTCCATAGTGTCGAAAAGGAGTCCGAGGCCGCAGATATCATGTGCGGCGTTGACGGGGTGTACCGTGTCGCGAAGTCCTCCGACCGCATGAACGACGGCAACGGCACCGTAGCGCATTGCGATCATCTGGTTGAGCCCGCAAGGCTCGAAACGCGAGGGCATCAGCAGAAAGTCGGCCGCGGCGTACATTCGATGCGAAAGAGCTTCGTCGTAACCGACCCGCAGGTTGAAGTTTTCGTACCTTTCCGATATCCGCAGCAGTTCCTCGGCGTAGCGGGACTCCCCCTCACCAAGAATCGAAAATAGCGCCGGGCGCTTCGCCAGTTCCCCTGCCGCCTCAATTATAAGCTCTACCCCCTTCTGCTCCGTAAAACGGCCTATGAATATGAATAGAGGTAGTTCATATTTATCTATATCAATCTCTTTCAGGAGGCTCTCTTTGCAGATTTGCTTACCGTCAAGGCATCCCGCACCGTAACGGGCCGCAATGACGGGGTCGTTCATCGGGTCGAAAACGGTAGTATCTATGCCGTTGAGTATTCCCGTTAGCTTACCCCTGTGTCTTCGCAAAAAGCCGTCCAGACCGCAGCCGTATTCGGGTTCCTGTATCTCCACGGCGTAGCTGGGACTTACCGTCGTAACGGCATCGGCGTGTGCGATACCGCACTTCATCCAGTTCACTCTGCCGTAGAACTCGCACTCCTGCATGTTGAAGTGCTTTTCTGCGATTCCGCTCCTTTTTAGCGAAGCCGGCTCGAAAATCCCCTGATATGCGAGATTGTGTATCGTAAAGAGAGTTTTTACCCTCAGCCCGGCATCGCGGGCGAGTATGGCGGCAGGGGCCGTATGCCAGTCGTTCAGATGGAGCAGATCGAAAGAGTGCCTCTTTGCCAACTCCACAATTGCATGAGAGAAGACGGCGAAGCGGATGTCGTTATCGTCGTACCCTTCACCCGGCGGGCCGTAAAGATGGTCGCGGTCGCAAAGAGTGGGGTTGTATACGAAAACGACTTTCAAACCTTCATGCACACCGGCAAATATCTCGACATCATGGTGATCCGTACCGAACTTGAGGCTGAAACGCTCACCGGTAGCCCTGATGCCGAAACGCTCCTTTTCGATGAATCGGTAGAGCGGCATCACGGCGGCGACCTCCGCCTCGGCGCTCAAAGCCTTCGGAAGCGCATAGGCGATATCGGCCAACCCGCCGCTCTTTGCGAACGGAAATATCTCAGCAGCGGCGAAAAGTACTCTCATCCCATCTCCTCGATACTCTCTTTTAAAAGCGATGCCGCCTCTTCCGGCAGAACCGGATTGATCTGCATTCCGCTCCCTAGTTCAAAGCCGCCGAGCCTGTAAAGGCGCGGCATTATGCGTATGCCGAGGCGCCATACATCGGATATATCGTCGAAAAAATCCTCCGTTGCGAAGTTTCTCTGAAGCGGCGGTGTGTTGAATGTGATGTTGAAGTCGAAATCGCCGAGTTGCAGGTAAAGAGCGGCTATCACCTTTTTTGTCAATTCGGCCAGTTCATGCAGATCGGAGTCGCTCAATCCCCCCAGGTCGCTTACCCTCTTTTTCGAGTATATCGCCGTCTCGAAAGCGAAACCGGAAGCGTACGGGGATAGGGCGGTGAAGCCGGGGCTCTCCGCTACTATTCGATCACCCTCCTCCCTCTCAGACGCCAGAAGCGCATCGAAAAGGCTCCGTCCGTGCTCACGGAAATAGGTGCGGGCATGTCTGATCCGTCTTAGAGAGTCGATCGGCGGTGTGGGCAGCGCTATCAGCTGGGTATGCGGATGGGGCTGTGTGGCCGCTGCGTAGTGGCCATGGTTTTTAAAGAGGCTGATATGGACGAGTCGAATATCGTTTCTAAGATCGTTCAGGCGTGCACGCATCGTATATAGCCAGTTGAAATACTCCTCTTCGCTCCACTTGTCCATTCTAAGATGGTGGTGCGGCGTATCGATTATAACCTCGTGCGCCCCGAAGCCGTCCCATACCCTGAAGATTCCCATCTCGTGCATGCTCCACGGAGCCTCTATCTTTACCGCTTTGTAGAGATTCGGCACCACTCGGGTTTTCCAGCCCGGTCTGTCCGGGTCGTTTTTTCTTATAGCGAAGATCTCGGGCGGAGTCATGGATTCGTGACCCTCGCAAAACGGGCACTTCCTGCTCTTTTTGCGCCTCTTTTTCCCGGCCGCCGAGTAGCAGTCGGGCCTGTGTAGCCGCTCCGGGGCGATTATGGAGTACTCGTCGAGAATCGGATCGTAGCGGATTTCAGACATCACTCACCTTCAAGGAGCCGCTTATCGCAAGCCTTTTTGAAAAGGGAAATACAGCCGTTACGGTAATACCCTGCGTCATCAGCTCGAAACCCTCCTCACTCTGCGAGACGGTCTGTAGCTCCGTCGCTAAAAGCGAGAAGTAGTGGTCCGTCTCGAACTTCAGAAGCCTGCCAGTATATCCGTCTACTATCTCGAACGAACGCAGCTCGTGATATGTGCATGTCTCTATCGGCCTCTTTTCGAGCATAACCTCGTCGAGGTTGGCGAAATGGAGGTTCAACTCTATTCCATATTCATAAATATGAGGGCTTTCGCTCTCTATTTCGATCGAAAAACCGAATCCGTTTTTTATAAAATCGTACCTCTTCTTCAGCAGTGTATCGAATTTTCGGTAGTCGTATATGCCTCCCCTTCTTTCGAAGGTAACCGAATCTTTGCCGATCTTCATCTCAAAAGGCTGATTGGCGAAATCGGAGAGCTCTTTGAAGCAGCATTTTCGAAGAGTCTGAACGTCGAGAGAGTGGTCGCTTATGTGGTCTACGAAAGAGTTTTTTATGTACCAGTCGTATACGAGGGCTTCACGAATCTTCTCATCGGCGCGGTGAGCGGCGGTGTGGATCGTACTTATCCCCTCCTCTTCCGGTTTTGCTTCCGCTTTCTGCGTATCGTTTTTCGCTATCTTCTCATGATAGGCCTCTTTCCGGCGTGTCAGCACATTCTGGAAGTTAAAAAGTCTCTTTCTGTCGCAAAACTCCACAAGCTGCCCCCCGAAACGGCTGTCGAATCTCGCGACTATCTCCTCTCCTACCCACTTGACCTCTTCGTAACCGTTGAGGTCTGTATCCGAGCGCTCGAGGGCGGAGGAGGTGCCGTAGCGTATATTTTCGCACTCTGTCAGGTATCTATAGGCGTTGTCGCGCAAATTGGGAAGGTAGAGTCCGCCGAATACCCCGTGCCAGTATACGTCGTTTGTCTGTAGTCTGTGGAGCGCATCTTCGTACTCGTCTGTATCGATTCCGTTAGCGGAGCACTCCAGCATCCTCTTGTGGAGACGGTTCGACTCTTCGTATTTGACGAAGAAGTTCTTCCAGATTCCACCTTTTAGAAACTTGATCCCCTCGCGTTCGAAGCGCTCTTTACCCATCCGGGCCCTCAACCGCTCCAGGGCCAGGGCGTCGTCGGCTTCGAGGCTCCACTCGCCCATCTCGTAGTAGGAGACGCTCGGCAGATAGGCGATCCCTTTTGCACGGTTTTTGGAGAGATACTCCCTGTATTGCACTGTCTGAATATCCTCATCTTCGAGTACGCTCTCTATAAAACTCTTCAGCCACCCCTTCCGATGTACCCACTCGTTCGTGCCGGGCCACATCCCGAACTTTTCGGCATCGTCGAAGATCACGGCCGCACCGCCGTCACTATGCGTGCACCCCTTTATCGCCCCTATGGTCTCCTCAACAGGTTTGAACGGAATCGTATATCTAAGATCCTGCGATATCGGAAATAGTGCGATCTTTTCACCCCCCTCCTCGCTCATGAAAAAGCCGTCGAGCCTCTCTTTGTCGAATCCGGCGGCGATGAAGTGGTAGTCGTCTACGATAGCGTATTTTACACCCGCTTTAACGATATCCGGGACAATCCCGGACTCCCATACCCTCTCTGTCAGCCATAGACCTTCAGGCTGCTGTGCGAAATTTTCCGCGATGCTTTCGGAGAGCTTTCGAATCTGCGCTATGCGGTCACGCGACGGAATGGAGCTCAAAACCGGCTCGTAGAAACCGGCGGTCAGGAGCTCTACCGACCCTTCACGGGCGAGTGAGAGCATATCGTCGAAAACGTCGGTGTACTCATTTTCGATCTTTTTCAGGAGCCATCCGCTGCAGTGTAGAGCGAAACGAAACTCCGGATATTTGCGCATCGTAGCGAAGAATGGAGCGTAGCAGCTCTCTACGGCCCTCTCTACCGCCTCGTCGAAATTGTCTACGGGCTGGTGCATATGCACCCCGAATAGTAGTGATGTTGCAAACTTATCCACTCTCAAATCCTTATACGAACCAGTTTTCGCTGTAGTCATCGCCGAGATCGATGCGCAGTTCGTAGACTCCCGGCAGTGTCTGCACCGCCTGTGAGCCCGTCTCTATCTCTATTCGCAGCGATATCGCATCGACTCCGGGAAATCGGCGTTTGTCGATCGATATCTCAAATATTCTATCCAGTGCCGCTTTTACATAGCCCCTTTTGGATAGCCGCTTAGTATCGAGAACAATCGGCTTCTCTTCCGTATCGGTATAGATTCTTACGATAGCTCCTCTTTTAAATACGGCCATATCACCGTCAAGGCGCAGGTATATATGCGCCTCATCCTGCCCCCAGTAGATCCTCTCTATCGGGCCTCTCGCCCCCTCCATCGTGGAGAAGGCGGCACTCTCGTCGACCATACCGCTTCCGAGCCACTCGAAAAAGGAGCTCACTTTTCCGTCTATTACCGGGTGGATCGGAAACTTCGGTTCGCTTATAAGCGACCTGAGATTCCGGTCGGCGACGATCGGTACAAAAAGGTCGGACGGTACCGCCAGCTTCATGAGCCTGTAGATCTCTATAAGGTGCCCCCTGAAGAGGCGGTCGAAATCTTCGGCGTATTCGGTGTGGTGGTCGTCGCCGTACCACCAGAACCAGTCTGAAGACTCGCATACGAGGAAATGGCCCTCTATCTCCTCTTTTACCGCCCTCTCGAGCTCCATTTCGTGGTGTATGTAGTCGACCTTTGTCTGAAAGAGCAGCTCCCACGCCGCATTCTTCTGCGGATGGCCCACCCATGTATCGAAAGTGCCGTTTATCCACGATCCCGGATGGAGCCTCTTCAAAGAGGAGGAGCGCTCTTTTGAGGCCTCCTCCATAGTGACCGTTTCGCACCACTCGGCACTCTCCAGTTTCGAATATAGCTTTTCGAAAAAGTCGCGTCCGTTGTTTTCGTAAAACTCCCACGCGTTTTCGCCGTCGAGAATTACGGGAACCACAGCGTCATCCGCTCTCTTTGCGATTCCTTCGAGCCTCGATACGAAGTCGGCGGCGGCGATACCCGCCTCTTTGAACCTGTATGTAAAGCCTATCAGGTCGCTTAGAGGATGGTCTCTAAAGAGGATTTTCAGCCCGCCGAAACCGTAGGGACGGTAGAGTCTCTCTCTATCGTCGTCGCCGGTCGATTTGAACAGAATCTCTTCATCCGTAGCTATCCACTCTATGCCCCGCTCCGCATACAACCGAACGCTCTTTTCGTCCACCGCCCCCCCCGCTGGCCAAAAGCCTTTCGGTGAAGCGCCGAAGAGTTCGTAATACAGCTCTACGGCCCTATCGACCTGCTCTTTTGCATCTTCGACAAGCGGCATGCTGTTGGTGGGAATCTTCGTTTTCGGGTTCGAAACCACCGCGCTCTTCATATCGATCAGAAGAGGCAGGATCGGGTGGTTCATCGGAGTCGTCGAAATCGAGATATGACCGCGCTTTTGAAGATCGCCGTAAAAAGGGAGGATCGTAGGTATGAACCCGAGAAGCGTTTCGACCAGTTTCCTTTTGTCGGCACCGTCGAATCCGCTCCCTTTTTCGAGAAGTCCGGCTATCGTGTCGCAATTATCCCTAAGATAGTTGCCGCTCCATGAAAGCAGAAAGAGCACCTCGAGCTCCACGAGTTCGGAGTCTTTGTAAGATGAGTTTTCGAAAAGTTCCGCAAAGCGCGGCAGAGGCTTCACCATCGTATCGAAACGGCTGCTTTTG
>JALSXE010000350.1:7128-9710 GCA_027072755.1 Campylobacterales bacterium
CTTCGCTTCCAAGCTCGTGAGGCTCCTTGAAAAGAAGCCTCAAAAAACGGTCGCAGCCGATACCCTCCTTTTCATATAGCATCAGCTGCTCCATAAGTGTGGGGGTAAGGTTGAATGTCGCCCTGATCCCCTTTTGCCGCGACAGAAGCCACGGCATATCGTAGTAGTCTTTTATCGCATGCAAAAAGACCCACGGCATTCTCATCACTCCGTCGCTTCCCCTGTAGTCGGGCTGATGCATATGCCATAAAAATGCGAGTTTTAGCATGGTCAGTTCATCTTCATCCACTCGTCTATCTTGTTCCTGTAGTAGTCGTGCAGCTTTTTTCCCCTCTTCTGATCGAGCGCCTGAATATAGAAATTAAGATGCTCGCTGTACTGGTCCGGAATCATCAATATCCAGTCCGTCTCGTTCTCCCAAATCTTCACTCCGTCAGTGGTGGAGGCCTTTTTCCCTTTCGCATACTCAAGGAACTTTCGCATCATCCTCCCCTTCATAGACTGTGGACACGGAATGCGACATATGTGGAAATAGAAGTGTGTCATCTCTTTCGCCACTTCCGAAAGCTTTACATCGTGGCGCGTCAGCAACTCCATTATTTTCAGGCTGGCGTACATAGCGTCTCTGTGGAGTGAAAATTCGGTAAATGCGTAGTTCCCGTCGATTGTGGCGATCAGATCGTAACGCTTGAGTGTCGATGCCTTGAAGTTTGCATATTTGCCGCGCTTGATCGAAAGGTGCGAGTAGGACTCATCCATCAGGTCCGGAGCCCAGGTCGGCAGGAAGACCTTCAGTTTCGTCTGACGGTGCTCCGCCTCCATATTCATCAGCTCCAAAACGGCATTGAGTGCTTCTACTTTGTTCAGCACATCCCCTTTGTCCGTTACCAGCGTAAGGCGCTGGCCGTGGGGGTAGATCAAGATTCCCATATCGAGCCCGAGTCCGGTCACTATATGTGAAATATCCTCTTTCAGTTTGATTTTTACATTGTGAATATTGGAGAGTTTTCTGGTGTCGGTATAGGCGTTGAGCATGATATTGTCGATCTGCAGATCGGTCATTATCTGAGGAAAGACATCTTTCGTGATTCCGAACATAAGGTCTACGGCTACCCGAAATCCCTTCGTTTTGATGATCTTGTGATCTATCGACATCTCCAGCGCTTTTTTATAGGAGATGCAGCTATCGTAATGGTAGAGAGTGCTGTCGTGGATCGAGCCTATCTCGTTATAGTCGACCCGCCTGAAATCCTCTTTGAAGAAGGTCTTCTCTATGCTCTTCGCCGAATTGGTATCGATTCTGAGCCCCTCTTCATTGTATAGCGTAATCTGCACTCCGGCCGGATCTACAAGACTCTTTCTGAAGTGTACACCCCCGAGCAGAGTCTCGTCCTGACTGAGATTGTAGCGCATTACAGCCGGAGGGATCGCACGCAAGTCTATCGCATCTATTCCCGCGGCGAGCAGACCGCCTACAAAGGCCCGCTTGATCATGCGAGGGCTCTTGTCGTAATCGCGGCCGACCACCACCTTGCTTCCCGGCGGAAGCTGGGAACCGAAGGCTTCCGCTATCTTGCAGGCCATTTCGCAGCTTATCTCTATGTTGCTTTTTCCGCTGATACTGCCGTTTTCGAATATCGTGTTACGGTAGCGGCTACCCCAGACTACATTGTTGTTGACGATGGCGGCCGGCTCGATCTTCTTGTCGGGCCAGACCGTAACATCCTGCTCGAAATGGGCCAGTTTACCCACTTCACACCCTTCGGCAAGTATCAGCCCCGCCTTCGCCACTACACCGTCGCCAATTCTGTTGTCGTTGCAGATGACGCTGTTGTCGAGAACGACCTTTTTGCCCAGCTGAATATCGTGCCAGAGTACCGAGTTTCTTATGCGGCACTCGTTGCCGATCGTTACGTTGTCTCCTATCGTCACGTTGTGAAGACGCGTTCTTTTACCGATCTTTACGTTCT
Source organism: Campylobacterales bacterium (assembly GCA_027072755.1). GTDB lineage: Bacteria > Campylobacterota > Campylobacteria > Campylobacterales > Hydrogenimonadaceae > Hydrogenimonas. The sequence goes on from JALSXE010000350.1 coordinate 9,099, forward strand.
CTCCGATCACAACAGTATCTATTATCTCCACATCGGGGCCTATTTCGCTCTCACCGGTCAAGTAGAGGGTCCCGTCGGGATATTCGACCTTTTTGCCCGGGATTTTGAAATTTAGCCTGCTGTTGAAAATGTCGTCGTGCACTTCGCGGTAACTATCCGGGTTGCCTACATCGCGCCAGTAGCCTGCCGCATCGTAGCCCAGTATCTCCACCCCCTCCTCCATAAGCAGGGGAAAGAGATCCTTTGCGAAATCGAAATTCTCTCCGACCGGGATGTAGTCCAGAATCTCCGGCTCGATAAGGTAGATTCCGGTATTTATCGTGTCGCTAAAGACCTCTCCCCAGCTCGGTTTTTCCAGAAACTTCTCTATTTTGCCGTTTTCGTCGGTAATTACGACACCGAACTGTAGCGGATTTTCGACCGAAGTGAGCGTAATGGTAAGTTTCGACTTTCTCTTTTTGTGGAATTCGACAATCTTTTTGAAATCGAAATCGGTAACGAGATCACCGCTTACGATCATGAACGTAGTATCGAGGTACTCTCTTGCAAACCCGACAGCCGCGGCCGTGCCGTAGACGTCATCGGGAAGGACATACTGGATGTTTATGCCCC
>JALSXE010000351.1:0-9687 GCA_027072755.1 Campylobacterales bacterium
CCGCTGCGACATATCGGAGATTTTATCTCCGTAGCTCTTGAAGTTTTTTACGGCTCCGCCCGGAATGCAGCCCATCTGCCTGTACTTTTCGACATTGGGCAAAAGAGGCACCTTTTCGAACTCCACCACGGCACTTATGCCGCTCCCTTCGCAAATCTCGCAGAGGTGACCGAGCAGTCCGAAACCGGTTACGTCGGTCATCGCCTTGACCGAATCGAGCTTCGAGAATTCCGCACCCGCTCTGTTTGGAGCGGTCATCGCTTCGATTGCCGGATCTATGTCGCCGGGTTCGATCTTCTTTCGCTTCTGCGCCGTGGAGAGTATGCCGATTCCTAAAGGCTTTGTAAGATAGATGTAAGACCCAGGTTCGGCCGTATCGTTTCGCATAAGGTTGCTGTTTTTCACACGGCCGGTAACTGCGAGGCCGAAAATAGGCTCCGGTGAATCTATGGAGTGGCCGCCTGCAAGCGGGATTTCGGCCTCTTCGCATACAGCCCTGCCCCCTTCTATAACCGCCCTTGCGACTTCGGGCGGAAGTTTGTCTACAGGCCATCCGAATATGCATATCGCCATCAACGGCCTGCCGCCCATCGCATAGATATCGCTCAAAGCGTTCGTGGCGGCTATCTTTCCGAACGTAAACGGATCGTCTACTATCGGCATGAAAAAATCTGTTGTCGATAGCACCGAAGTGCCGTCGCCCAGATCGTAAGCGGCGGCATCGTCTCTGCTGTCGTTGCCTACGAGCAGATTCGGATAACGCTTCGCCGGTTTGGCGCTTTTTAGTATCTCTTCGAGCAGCATCGGCGAAATTTTGCATCCGCACCCGGCACCGTGGCTGTATTCGGTAAGTTTTATATTTTCCATCCCTCTTCACTCCTCATGTTACTGCGGCTCGTAAAAAAGCCTCTTCAAGCGTCATCAAAAGATAACTGGTGTATACTACTGCTTCGTGACATTTTAATGACAGTTCCCGTTGTGTAAAATTTTTTGCCATACCGACGAAATTATAACACCAATAACGGAGATTTTACCGAATGTCGGAAAAACTCTTTAAAGCCTCTTTCGCAACCATGGTTATCTTCCTTTTTCTCTCCCGGCTCTTTGCAGACGAGAGCATAGAGAACCTCATAGATTCCTATGCGAAAAGAGCCGACCTATCCGAACGGACAAAGAGGGAGAGCGACGGCTACCTGATAGTCTTTACTCGGCAGGATCTCGACAGAATGCAGATAAGATCGCTCCGGGAGATCATAGAAAAGATACCTTTCATCCGCTACAACGAAAGCAGGCTCGGACTTTCGGCATCCTTTTACGCTCCCTATCAGCCCGATCCTCCCGCCGGCATGAGAGTATATATAAACGATCGAATCCTCTATACACCGCTCTTCGGTAACGCTCTCAAGCTCTTCGGGCAACTCGACATGGGATACATCGACCATGTAGAGGTCTATTACGGCATTCCGTCGCAGACTCTCGGAATAGACGGCGCCGTCATCGTTATCAAGATGTATACGAAAGATCCCGAAAGGGAGAACACATCTCTTACCGGTGCGGTCGCGGGGAGCTACGGTTCCTCGGAGCTCTACGGATATACCGCCTCAAAAGATGAAGAGGGGTCGGAGCTCATCTATATAGACTACAGAAACATGCACCGAAAAGAGATCAGCTACAAAAGCGGCGGGCTCTCCAGGGACAGAGAGAGCACAAACTTCTACTCCCAGATCGAGAGGGGCCGCCACCGTTTCGAAATTCAAGCCATCGGCGGAAGGCTCGACACCTTTTTCGGGCAAAGCCCGCACCTTGATCCCCTCGATCCGCACATCTCTTTTTGTTATCTGTTCGGGGGATGGAGATACGAAGACCCCGAAAACGGGATAGAGTCGTTTCTGCACCTAACCAGAAATTCGAGCACACACTACGACGCGTCCAAAACTCTGCTCGGCATCTACCCATCTGCTCAGGGAGCGATTCCTTTCAGCTCTTCCAGGCTGAAAATCGTACAGTACCATGCCGAAACCGAGTTCAAAAAGAGCTTCATTTTCGACGGAGCGGAGAGCTCTTTTGGAGTGCAGGCGAAAACGGGCAGATTCAGATTCAAAGAGGCCTATCTGGATGAAAAACCCTACAGTATGCCTTCACGCTTCAACCGGCAGACCGCGCTCTCGCTCTTTGCGCAGGGGAGCTACCTGATCGACGACGGCAGAATCGTGGTCGGTTCCATAAAGGGCGACCGATATCTCATGGATGACGATATGAGAGACTACTCACTACTCTCCGGCCGACTCGGCTATATCTACAACAGCGACAGGTGGGTATCGAAAAGTTTCGTCTTTTACGGCAGTTTCGCTCCCGAGGCAAAGAGCCTCTTCGAAAACCGCTACCTCTATAAAGAGAGCGCCCCGGGGGCCGAGCGCTCTTTGATACTCTCGACAAAGGTGACGTACAGAGAGCGAAAACATGAAACTTCCCTGCTTGCGGCACGCTACATAAAAAAAGATGCCCTCCACTTCAGCGGCAGAGGCTACTACAACTTCGAAGACGATATAGTGATCGACTGCCTTCTGTATGAGTATATCTACTCACTTCCCGGTGCAGGACGCTTCAAAGCTGATATCTGGACCAATCTTCAGCAGCCGCACAACTCACTGCCCAACCGCAATACGTACGGGGCGATAGCCGACTACAGTCGCTCCATGGGGCGCTTCGATCTGAACACCGCTCTTGTCTACACATACGGACCCGGACTCAAACCCGGTTGGGATCTCGAGGGGACGGTTACCTACCGGCCGTCGCGAAGAGTATCGCTGTTTGTAAAAGGTTCCAACATACTGGGCAAAGCCCTAAAGAGCAACTATTACGGAATCGATCCGATCACAGAAGAAGTGACGCGCGCGAACGGTATCGATGTCATAGATAGGCGAGTATGGGTCGGAGTGGAGTACCAGTTTTGAAAAGTGCGGCCCTGATTTTTATTCTCCTGACACTCTCTTTTGCGGAAAGCCCCGACTCCGTAAAAGCGAAGATAATCGGTAAAGTGGCCACATCTCTTCTCGATGTAGGCGTAGTCTTCATCTATACGGACGATCCGGCATACGAGAATATATTCGAAAAAGAGGAGAATTTGATCGAGACCAAGTCGTGCAGAGATGCCGATATGGTACTATCGAGCAGGCTCGAAGAGTACAGATCGATATGCCCCCCTACCGCCCAGAGACTCTACTTTGCGACAAGCTACAGCGACTATATGAAAAACAGAGATGCCGCCGTAGGCGCATTTTTTTGGCAGAAGGGGCGGCCCAATCTTATTTTGAGTGAAAAAAAGCTCAAAGAGCTCAAGATCAGACTCCCTTCGGAGTTCGACAATTACATAGAGTAGATAGAAGCAGAGGGAGAAAAAAGTGCAGATTCCGGGCTATAAAGAGTTGGAAATAAGTGATATCGTATGTGACTACAACGGAACGATAGCCAAAGACGGCATCCTGCTGTCCGAAACGGCCGAGTTGATAGCGGCGTTAGCGGGCAGGTACAGGGTCCATATCGTAACGGCGGACACTTTCGGCAGTGTAGCCAAGCAGATCGAAGGGCTCGATGTTTCGCTTAAAGTTCTGACATCTTCGGACCATACCGCGGAGAAGAGAAAATATGTAGAAGAGATCGGAGCGCACAGATGCGCCGCGATAGGAAACGGAAACAACGATCTGCAGATGCTGCGCGTCGCTGCCCTCTCCATAGCCGTCATAGGGGACGAAGGGTGCTCCGTCGAGACCCTAATGAGTGCGGATATCGTATGCAGAAGCGGGACGGAGGCGCTCTCACTCTTTGCGATACCCAAACGGCTCATTGCGACACTGAGAAAATAGAGCCCCGAAAAAGGAGCCCGAACCTGTTTGCGGCCTCTAAGAGAGAAGATCCCTGATGGCGCCGTTTCCGTGAGTCAGAATCTCCGGCTTCTGAATTCCGTACATTTTGTAGATCGTGGATGCTACGCTGAATACCTGAAAATGGTATGAGGCGTTGGAGTTTCCAAAGTTTTTGGGCTGCGTAAAGAGCCTGCCCGCCGATCCAATTATCTGCGTCTCCCCCACGATTCCGAGCCTGTTCATATAGTCTCTGCCGCCGATCCAGTAGACGTTCTGGTTATTGCCGTGGTCCCATCCGTCCGAGTTGTTGTAGCTGACGTTACGGCCAAACTCCCCGAATATCACGATATTTATATTCGTCTTTCCGGCAGCCTTCATGTGAGCCACGGCAGCCTCGACAGCCTCCATAAGTATATTCATTCTCCGTGGGTATCTCTCGAGCGCGTTGGAGTGGTCGTCCCATCCGCCCAGACCCGGGCTACCCATGCTTACAACTTTCGTATGCTCGTTATGAATAAGCAGGTTCATGGCGAGCTTCATACGATCGGCGAAAGTGTTGTTCTGCGGATACTCCACACCTTCGGGCAGCTCTATATCGTGGATACGGTCGGCGAACTCTTCGAGTATTACCCGCCTCTCGAACACTTCACGTATCTTTCCGGAGGGGTTGTACTTCTGGGCGATAGTGTCGAAATAGTCCCCGACCGTGGCGTTAATCTCCCTGTTCAGAACACGGCGGCTCAACCATCCGCCGCGCTTGTAGGGGTTGTTGGAACCTGTCCCGAACGCCACCGGCTTCAAGAAGGCCGCGAGGTTAAGATCGTCTTCGCTGAAAAATGTGGACTCTCCCTCCATCGTGACGAACGGAATGCTCTTTCCTATGTCATCCGTTCCAGCCGGCTCCCCTATTGCACCCTTGTTGTACAATACGGCCGCCAGATTGGCCACTATCCCCGCGCCTCCGGCAATATCTCTTCCTCTCTGCGCCTGCGATGTACACTCGCCGTGCGCTTTGTTGTCATCTACGGTACGGTAACATGTTCTAAAAAGATTCATATCGCCGGACGAGATGAGCTCTTCCATGATATCTCCGCCGGCCTGCCGCCAGAGAGTGTTGGGAGTGGCCGTAAATTGGTCGAGCGGGTAGCGATTCTGGCTCTTTTCGTCTATCTCATCGAGATTCGTCAGGTTCCCGGCAAGCTCCGACGGCCCCCCGTAGAGATAGACTATTATCGTCTGCGGATTGTTCTTCTCGTATACCGAAGTATCGAAATCGATGCTGCCGTAGTCGAGATCGGCACCTTTTAGCGAAAAGGGGAGTGCCGACGCGACACCCAGCGCTCCGATTCCTTTTAGAAAACCTCTCCTGTCTATGTGGGTATCCCTAAATAGATCTCTCTTCATCTTCACTCTCCTCACTTCACTGCTTCAAATTCGTATACGCTGCTCACCCTGGAGAGGTAGTCGAGTACGATATTGCAGAAGTAGCCTCTCTCTTTCAGATCGTCTTCCGGCTTGCTGTTGCCGTAAAGATCGTACCATCCGAAATTTCTGAATCTATCGCCGTCGTAGCGGTCTCTGTCTATCAGGCTGGTAAGAAACTCCATCTCCTCATCTTTTGGCTCCCTGCCGACGACCGGAACGAAGAGCCTCTCTACTATATACTCCGCCCTCTTCTGTTCGTTTCTCTTCCACTCATCCTTATCGTCGAGCTCCGTATCGCTGAAGAGCTCGGCCGGCATCGAAGCGAACATCTCCTCGAGCGGCCATCCGTCATCCGAGGACTCGAAGGTAGAGTTCCTCTCGTAATTCGTCATCACGTTTTCACGGATGGTCTTGTGAAACCATGCGAACGATTGCGAATCTAACGGAACCTCTACTTTCCTTCCGAGCTTGTAGCGCATACTCGCCTGGTGCATGTTGTCGAGATTTCTGGCTATATAGTAGAACGAACGCAGATGGGGCCGCCACCCTATTGCCTTCGCCACAGGCAGGAATGACTCTTCGAACGATCTCGGTTTTACGGATTCGAGTAGATAGGCTTTCGAGTAGACTATCTGCTTAAGCAGACCGGTCCAAGAGGTGGGGTTGCTCTCTACAAGTTTCTGAACGATCCTCCTCTTTTTCGCGACACCGAAGTCGGGAAAGTAGATATCCACGAGCCTGCCGCAGACCGTCGGAAGAAAATCGGGATGTCTCACCACCCCGCTGTAGAAGTCGGTCGCGTCTACTATCTCCATGTTGGGAAAGAGGTTCGTTATGGGCTGCGTGTTGACATCGAGCGTCATTACGAGTGTATTCGAATCGGGATCGAGTTTCAGGTTTTTCAGCGCTTTGGCCGCAAGCGGAACGTGAGCGTCGTTGAAATCTTTCAGGAATATCTCCATCATCTCGCGACCGTTATCTTCCGGGCTACGGAATCTTCGCCAGTTCTCGTCGCTCATCATATGCAAAAATGTCGACCATCTCAAACTGAGCCCCTGGTCGAAACTCATAACGAGAGAGCTGTATACGTTGATCGCGTCTACGTCGTATACGGTATCTAGCTCGTATGCCGGGGAGAAGAGTATCGTCTGTGTAAGTACGTAAGCCGCCCATCTGTTCATATAGGCGCTCCCCGGCTCCATGTGGTAGAGGCGTGCGAGCATCCCGGCAAGCAGCTTGCCGCTGCCGTAGCCGTAATCTTCATATCTGCCGATGCTCTCTTCGAGCCGGTTTATCTCTTCGCTCGTACTCGGGCGGTCGAACATGGCCCGTGTCTTTGAGATGAAAGATCCTGAGGTTACACTTCTGTTCAGATCGTCGAAGTTTGTACCGTAGTAGAGTGTACCGTATAGCTTTACGGCCACTTTGAACTTCTGCTCTTTCGTTAGAGCGTTGAAATCGGCATCGCTAAGCGGTTCGAGTCTGTACCCGCTGTAGGGGAGCGGCTTCGCGTCGACCTCTATGCCGTATACTCTGACTCCGGTAGTCTCATCTGAACCGGTCGAACCGGAACCGCCGCAACCTACAGCCGTAAGCGTAACAGTCGCCAAAACGGCGTACTTGAAAAAAGAGAGCACCCTCATCCTGCATCCTTCAAAAAACTTTCAGATTGCCGTAAAGCCTAATCTATATAATAGGAAATTATAGAGTAGAGCCGTTAACGGTGATCCAACATAATGTCAACGGGTGTTAACGAGATCGACCATGCTCCTCTATATCCTCTATCTCCCATGCAAGCTCTCTTTTGTCTATCCTGTGCTTCCCTTTTTCAAAGATATTCTCCTCCAGCTTCTCTACGGCGGACTTCACGAGATCGCTCTTTTTGACGTACGGCAAAAGGAGTTCGAGTAGCTCCCTGTCGCTTTTGGCCCTCAGAATCTTTCTGGCGGTCCCGACTTCTCTCTTTTCTCTTGGAACAACAGATCCCCAAAGGCGTATATATGCAAAAACCGCTCCCGCTCCCGCGGCGAAACCGAGCAGCAGGTATACCCAGACTCCGGTATTTCGTCTCTCTCCGGATGCATGTTCGGTTTTTGGAGCTTCATGCGGCTCCTCAGCCTCTGATGTAGGCTTTTGACTCACGACACTCTGCACCTTCGCAGGGGCTGCACCCCCTTTTACCTCTATCTTTATGGGGTCGGTACTCTTCTCCACCACTTTTCCCGTTTTCGCATCTACATACCTTAGTGTAAGCGGAGGTATCGTGTAGTTGCGGTCGGCGACGATCGTGACGGTCTGGGCTGATACGCCGCCGTATCTGCCGTTTTCGATCCGCGCTTCGATTTTGGGTTCGTCGGCGTAGACCATCGCATCGGGGATGTCGGGTTCGAATTTTGGAACGTCGTCTATGTTTCCGAACCCCCTTATCGTAATTTCAAGATTTACCGGCCTATTCGCTTCGACCACCCTTTTGTCGACACTCGCACCGATGTCGAACTCTCCGTAGAGCTCCACTCCCGCCGGAAGCGGCTCTACGTCTATATTCAGCGAATTCGAAGCTATGCGTCTCCACTCAAGACGCGCAAACATCGAGTTGAAAAAGTCGTCGTCGAAAAAGGGGTCGTTTTCAAACGGGCTCTGCATCCTAACCCTTCTTGCAAGTTTCGCCACCAGGGGGCCCAGTTTGAAATCTCCCGCTTTTTGGGCAAATATGAGGTAACGGTAGCTCTTGACGCGGTACGCTCCGCTATCGTACTCTCTCGCGTCGCCTATCTGCTTGATCCAGAAGTTCGCGAACTCCGGTCTTTGCACCTGCACCTCGACATAGTTTTTACCCTTCGGGTAGCGAACCGTCACCTCCAGTTCGATCGGCTCTCCCACATGCACCCTCTTCTTGTCCACTTTTATCGTGAACGAAATATCGGTGCTTCCGCCGGCCGAAGGAGACGGAGTCTCTTTCACCTCTATCTTGAGGGGTTTCGTCTTGTATACCTTGCCGTCGATCTTCACCTCGAATGACGGTATCGTCACATCGTGCATAGGGGCGAAGGTATAGCTTTTGGCGAAAGATCTGCTGACACTTCCGTTGATGATGGAGATGTTACTCTTTTGAGCCGTACCGAGTATGGGAAAACCGTCGACAGACTTCACGACCGGAAACTCCACATCACTGCCCTCTGCAACGATCGTGAAAGTTACGGTATCTCCCTTGACCACACTGCTCTTGTCCACCTCCACATGCAAAGAGGCGGCCGTCAGCCATAGCGGTATAGAAATAAGAACCAAAATCTTACCAAGGAGTCTCTTCATTCTCTCCCCCTCTCTTCGTTTTTGTATCGAGCGGCAGCATCAGTGTCTGAATTTTGCGCCGGCTCAACTCTTTGTTCCATTTTCTGAGCTCCATATCGCTAATCGGCTCCTTTTTCGTTTCGGCTCTGCGCGTCTTTGCACTCTCTTTTCTCTTATCTTCACCCTTTTTGTCACCTTTTCGGCGCTCTTTTTCCGCCTTCCGCTTTTTCATATCACGACCGCCTTTTTTTTGCTCATTTTTCGAGCCGCCTTTATCACGCTTTTCTTCACTCTTACTCTCTCCATTTTTCCCGCTCTGCTTGCGATTTTGCCTCCTTTCGCCGGAGCCGCTCTTACTGTTTCGGTTCTTGCCGTTTTTCTCCCGGTTCTGTTTCTGCTCTTGACTCTTTTGACTCTTTTTCTCCTGCTGCTTCTGTTTCTGCTTCTGCTTAAGCTTTTTCAGCAGTTCGAGATTGAATCTGGTATCTTTGTCCTCTTTTATCTTGAGAGCCTCTTCGTAAGCCTTTATGCCCTTGTTTATCTCTCCGAGCTTCGCGTAGCAGTTGCCCATATTGTGCAGTTTCTCAAACTTCAGTTCGGATGAGTCGACGCTTTCGAACATCTTCAGCGCACCTTTGTAGTCTCCCGCCTTATAGAGCGCGTCCGCCGCGTTGAATCTGGCCTCGTCGCTTCCCTCTTTAGCTATCTTTTCGTAGAGTGAAGCCGCCTTTTTGTACTCACCCTTCTCATACGCCTCTTTCGCCTCTTTCAAGGTTACGAAATCGAGAACCCCCGCACTCAAAAAGATGGCCGTAAAAAGAAGAAGGGCAACCTTTTTCACCATTTGGACGCTCCTTTTGCACCGGAAATGCCGGATCTTTTCAAACTTGCGGGAATAGAGGAGAAGGCGACCAGAAATAGCAGCAGCGCCGCAGCGAGCGGGTAGTAAAAAAGCTCCCTTTTGTTGCGTATGGTCCGCTCTTTCGTCTGCGACACACCCAGACGCCGCTCTATCTGCGACGCAAGCTCTCTCATATCCGACGAGTGAAGGGAGTAGGGCATATAGACACCGCCCGTAGCCTCCGCGAGCTCTCTAATAGAAGGGTTTAGG
>JALSXE010000352.1:0-2431 GCA_027072755.1 Campylobacterales bacterium
CAAGATATTCCGTCTGTTAATGCCGAAACGGAACAATTAACAGACGTTTTGTCCTTATGCTGCTCATTATCCTGAAAATAAATCATATATAATTTTCTAAAATCTTGTACAATACTTCCAAAAACTACCTCAAGCATATATCATTATGAATCTTATTCAAAATAACAGGCAATTTATGTGTTATTTTATTTTGATTTATAGGATTAAAGTAGCTATAATGTTCCATGAATAATAAATAATATAGTTAGCAATACAAAGGAAAATATGAATGAACGAGGAAAACAAAGTCTTAGATATGGATGTAAATGAATTTGTCGCTGAAATGGAAGAACAATTTCCAATATGGTTCGAGAAACTTAACCTTGTTGTTGGTTTAGGCTCACTTGGTTTTGCGTTCGTTGCTTTCAAAAGTGAGCATTCAGAATTAGTAGGTTGGTTTTTATTTGTAATAATGGTGGGCGTAATATTATCAATTCGCCATTACTTTCCGAAGAAATTGAAATTATTAAGAAAAAAGAAGGAAAAGACTCTTTTAGAAAAAGTAGTTCTAAAAGGCGTCGAATCAGAATTTTTAGGCGTGTCAAAATTTTTTGTAGATGGTTTTGTATATTGGGTCGGCCTTTTTTCATTATTCGCAGTGGCAAATGGTTTCAAAACAGTTCTGCATACAAAAATATTACCGGTACTTTTTGGCTGATTACTAACAATTGGGTCAACAAGGATACTCCTGCGTCACGCCTATACCTAAAATATTAAATAATATGGAGTATGGATAATGATAATCATATTAATAAATCTCTGTAAAATCCCAAACCCTAGATAGCCCCCTCATGACATATACTGATTCCGACTTGAAAATGCCTAAGTGGGCGCTTATTAAAGCTAAAGTGTAGTAGTCACAATATAACCTGACAACATTCAAATAACAAAAAGTTCCTGGTGATGCTGATGCTACAGGTTGCATCCTCATATCGGCGCTATTTTCCGGTTTGGCGCTTTTCGGTACCAAACGTATAGATAAACTTCGAACAACCGAAAAAACAAGCAGTCGACAACAAAGAGCCTCACAGCCGCCGCATTCCCTTCGTAGAAAAGGGACATATGCTATTTTTGTAAAATCGATTTGACAACTTTACAATACTATTGCAAAATCAACTTTACAATATTTAAGGATAGTGTACATTATCCGGAGACCTTTTTGTATTAGGCTCGGAGGTGCCGAGCGACGTATCTAATGGCACGGAGCCAAAGAGAGCGCGGCCTTTGGTTTCCGGGGCACCGTTTTTCAAACTTTGTTGCATTTCAGGTGCAAGCAGCATCAATAGGACACAAATTCGCTTACGAGGGCCATTCGTACAATATTTTCTTTATCACCGCATGAAGCTCATCTATGTTTTCACTGCAAACGCCATAAATCGCTTCGGCATTCACATCGAAATAGTGATGGGAGAGTATGTCCCGCAACCCTTTTATGGGTTTCCAATCAATCGTATCGTACTTTGCAAGTAGTTCTCTGTTTGTAAGGTTGTCAATCTTTTTGAGTCCCTCGCCTATGGCGATAAACAGCATACAAAGGCTGTCGAGTTTTTCTTGACCCTCCGGGGTATCCACAAAAAATAGTCAACGCTTGTAACAGGCTCAAATCTATACTTGATTGTCTCTATGGCGGTATCGATCTGAGAGAGAATCTCTTTTACCAAAAGGGTGTTGTCATGCACGAATGGCTTCTTGCTCTATATGTTTTTTAAGATAACGGTTCATTCTATCTCTTAGCTGGACCACGTCGGTGCGAACACCCAACAAATCCTCCAGCTCGATACGTATGCGTGAAAGCAAAAAGAGATTTGATCGTTTTAGTTTTAAAAAGATATCGACATCGCTATCTTCTTTGGCTTCCCCTCTGGCATAGGAACCGAACAGGCCTATCTCTTCGATCCCGTACTCTTTGCCGTATCGCTCTTTATATTTATGCAGTATCGACAATATACTATTTTTATCCTGCATCGATAGTGCCTTACCAATAAACTCTTTTTACAATTATTATAGCATAGCGGATACTTTACAGGGTTCCGGGCGATGCCGAGGTCCATCACATCCGCACCCTGACTCTTCGACATCGAAGCGCCTGCTTGTACATATAACTACAATATTTTGAGCTCCGGCTGCAGCTCTATGCCGAAGCGCTCGGCGACAAGTGTGCGCGCCTTCTCCATCAAAGAGATGGCATCTTCGAAGAGTCCGCCGCCGAGGTTGACGAGGAAGTTGGCGTGCTTTTCGCTCCAGGCCATATCGCCGATGCGATACCCCTTCAGCCCAACCGCCTCTATGAGGCGGCCAGCGTAGTCGCCGGGAGGGTTTTTGAAAGCGCTGCCCGCACTCGGCTCTTTGGGCTGGTTTCTCCTAAGCTCCAACAGCTCTTTCGCGAGGGAGG
>JALSXE010000352.1:2441-9647 GCA_027072755.1 Campylobacterales bacterium
GGAGGAGTCGAAGCCCTTTTTGATCTCGAAAACCGCCTCTAACGCGACACCCGGAAGCTTCGCGAAACGGTAGCCGCGCTCTATATCTTCTTTTTTGAAAAAACCCTTGTCGGTTTTAAGCCCCGCAAGGGAGTTGAAAGTCTCGTAACTCTTCACCCCCGCGTTCATGGCGAGCATACCCCCGAGGGTGCCCGGAAGCTTCGCGACATACTCGAAACCCCCGATATCGCGGCTTTTGCAAAACGAAAGAATCTTTCCCGTCGGCGTAGCGGCACCTATTGTGAGCATGTTTCCCGAGAGTTCGATGTAGTCGAAATCTTTTCCGAGCATCATTAGAGGAGGCGGATCCGGAGATACCAGAAGGTTGTTCGCACGGCCTATGAGCACATGGCCGGGCGGAATTTCGTCACCTTTTTCGATAACTTTGACATCGACGACGGGGCCGATTTTGATACTTGAGAATCTTGAAAAGTCTATTTGTCGGCTTCTCAAAAAGCGAAATCCTTGATCATGTCGAAGAGTCTGGTCGTGTAGTCTATCATCGTATTCATCATCCACGGCATCGTTATGATCATGACGACGGCGACGACGATGATCTTGGGAATGAAGCTGAGCGTCATCTCGTTTATCTGGGTCGTCGCCTGAAAGATACTGATGGCCAGACCGGCGATCAGCCCCGCCAGAAGCATGGGCAGAGAGAGTATAAGGGCGATCTTGAGCGTCTCTACGCCGAGAGCTATAAACTGGGCTTCCATGCCGTTTCGCTCCAATCTGCCGCCGCGATGCTCTTCATGAAAACCTCGCTTTTGCATATTCGTGCGGTATCGTGAAGTCGTCCGCCTTTATCGGGCACTCGTAGAAGCCGTGCTCGTAGCCTATTTTAAAGAGGGTGTCCAAAGCGCGCATCTGCGTATCGTCCATCGTGACCGAACGGTCGTTGGCGTATAGATCCAGATAGCGGTCGAGTGTCGCGGCATCTATTCGTACGAGATCTCTTTCAAGAAGCATCTTTGCAAGCGTCGCGCGGTGGGAGTTTGCGACCTCTACCGCCTTTATGAGTGCATCTTCTATCTCTATGGCGCGAAGAAGCGGGATTGAGCGCCGAAGCGCCATGCCGCCCAGCGGCAGGGGCAGCTCCTCTTTCGCCAGCTCCAGCCATATATCCCATATTTCGCGCTCCACTTCCAGGCTCTCGTCGAAGTCGAGAATGCTTTCGTGAATCAGCACCCCCGCGTCGACCTCGCCGGAGAGTACGGCATCTTCTATCTCGAGAAAGTTTTTGTAGACGATTCGCGCCTGCGGGTAGGCTATCTTGAAGAGCATCGCATTTGTCGTGTGGCGGCCGCTCAGCGCCGCTTTGAAGTTGGGTCGGAGTCGTTTGCCTTTGGGTTTTATCAGTTTTGGGCCGTACCCCTCGCCGAAACTTACCGCCGTCTTGAGCAGCGCGTAGTCTTCGCGGATTTTGGGATAGAGGGCGAAGCTTATCGCCGTCGCTTCGTAGTTTCCTTCCAGTGCCGCCTCATTGAGCGTTTCGATATCGAGTGCGATATTTCGAAACGGCACAGGCGTGGATATCCAGCCGAATTTGATCGCATAGTACATAAAGATGTCGTCTGCATCGGGCGAATGCGCTATTTTGATAGGGTTTATGCCGGGAACCGACCGCTGCTCACTGCTCACTGCGCGCTGCTCACTTTCTGTTTTTGGTTGATTTTATCGAAATAGTGATAAAATATCTCTAATTTTCATCAGACGAGAGGTATTTATGGATATTGATCCCAACAAGCAGAAGGCTCTCGATGTCGCTATAAAGCAGATCGACAAAGCGTTCGGCAAAGGGGCGCTCGTCAGGCTGGGTGACAGGGAGATTGAACAGATCGAGGCTATCAGCACCGGCTCCCTGGGGCTAGACATGGCACTCGGTATAGGCGGTGTGCCGCGCGGGCGTATTATAGAGATCTACGGTCCGGAGAGCTCGGGCAAGACGACCCTGGCCCTTCAGATCATCTCGGAAGCGCAGAGAAAAGGGAGTATATGCGCATTTATAGACGCTGAGCACGCGCTCGATGTGCGATATGCCAAAAATCTGGGTGTGGATGTGGAGAATCTGCTCGTCAGTCAGCCAGACTTCGGTGAGCAGGCTCTCGATATCGTGGAGACCGGCGCCCGGAGCGGCGCAGTCGATGTCATCGTCGTGGACTCTGTGGCTGCCTTGACCCCAAAAGCCGAAATAGAAGGCGACATGGGGGACACCCATGTGGGTCTGCAGGCTAGGCTGATGAGTCAGGCCCTTCGCAAGCTGACCGGAATTTTGCACAAGATGGAGACGACCGTCATCTTCATCAACCAGATACGTATGAAAATCGGTACGATGGGCTACGGAAGTCCTGAAACCACCACTGGCGGAAACGCCCTGAAGTTCTACGCTTCCGTCCGTATAGACGTGCGCCGCATAGCTACGCTGAAGCAGGGCGACAACCAGATCGGAAACCGTGTCAAGGCCAAAGTGGTGAAGAACAAAGTGGCCCCGCCGTTCAGGGTGGCGGAATTCGACATCATGTTCGGAGAGGGCATAAGCAAAGAGGGCGAGATCATAGACTACGGCGTAAAGCTCGACATTATCGACAAGAGCGGCGCATGGTTCAGCTATAAGGAGACGAAGCTCGGCCAGGGGCGCGAAAACGCCAAGCAGACACTCAAAGATAATCCGGAGCTCGCCGCGACGATCGAAGAAGAGATAAAGCAGGCTCTCGGAATCGGAAGCACAATGCTCGAGATGAGCGAAGAAGAGATCAAATCAGCAGGAGAGGAGTGATTTTTATGGTTTTTATCGACGATATTAGAGCCGACGAGGTTATGGACAGCCGCGGAAACCCGACAGTGCGCGCCACGGTGCGCCTTAGCGACGGAAGCGTCGCGGATGCGATAGTCCCGAGCGGTGCGAGTACAGGCAAGCGCGAAGCGCTGGAGCTTCGTGACGGCGGCAGCCGCTATATGGGCAAAGGGGTGCTGACCGCATGTGAAAACGTCAATATAAAGATCGCCGACGAGCTCATAGGTATGAGCCCCTACAACCAGAGCGAGATAGATGCGACCATGAAAGAGATAGACGGCACCGACAACTACGGAAACATAGGGGCGAACGCCGTGCTCGGAGTCTCGATGGCCGTGGCCCGCGCGGCGGCGGTTAGTTTGAACATGCCCCTCTACCGCTACCTCGGAGGAGCCAACGCTCTCGTCATGCCTACGCCGATGCTCAACATCATAAACGGCGGAAGTCATGCCGACAACAGTGTCGACTTTCAGGAGTATATGATCATGCCCGTAGGCTTCGACGAGTTTTCCGAAGCGCTGCGTGCAAGCTCCGAGGTCTACCACAACCTCAAAAAGATTCTCTCCGAAATGGGGCACTCCACGGCGCTAGGCGACGAGGGCGGATTCGCTCCGAATCTCAGCAACAACGAAGAGCCGATTCAGGTTATTATGAAAGCGATCGAAAAGGCGGGCTACCGTGCCGGTGAGCAGATCGCAGTGGCGCTCGACGTGGCCAGCAGCGAGCTGGTCGCTGCGGAGGGAGGCTACCGACTCGAGAGCGAAGACAGAACCCTGAGTAGCGAAGAGATGGTGGAGTACTATGAAGAGCTGATAGCGAAGTACCCCATAGTCAGCATAGAGGACGGTCTGAGCGAAGACGACTGGGACGGGTGGAAGGTTCTTACCGAGCGTCTCGGCTCCAAAGTCCAGCTCGTAGGGGACGACCTCTTCGTGACCAACGCCTCCATCCTCGCCGAAGGGATCGAGAAGGGTGTCGCAAACTCCATTCTGATCAAGCCGAACCAGATCGGTTCCGTAAGCGAGACTATGCAGACCGTGCGTCTCGCGCAGCGTAACGGCTACACATGCGTAATGAGTCACAGAAGCGGTGAGAGCGAAGACGCTTTCATAGCCGACTTTGCCGTAGCACTCGGAACCGGTCAGATCAAAACCGGCTCCACCGCCAGGAGCGAGCGTATCGCCAAATATAACCGCCTGCTCGCGATAGAGCGAGAGCTGGGCTACTTCGAATACCTCGGCAAAGAGCTCTTCGGCTGATGGAACGGCTCGATCTGCCCGAGCGAAAGAGCGCTTTTTCGAAGGCCTTTTGGGGTCTTCCTCTCGGGCGGATCGCGTTGGCGCTGGCGGCGGTTGCGGCCCTGGGGGTCTATGTGGGCATACTGCTGTTCGGGCCAAACTCCCTTACCGTCCTTCTGGGGCTCGAGGAGCAGAGATCGGTGTACGAGAGACACATAAAGATACTCAAAGCCAAAAACGCCGCTTTGCAGAAGGAGTATTTCGAACTCAAACAGCTGGAGCCGGACCAATGAGACCACTGACTTTTTTGACGATCTTCGCCCTCCTTACGCTTCTTCAGGCGCGCGAAAACCCGTTCAAGCCGGTAATTGACAATACAGTTTTGCCCGTATCGTCGAACCGGGTAAAAAAGGCACCCCCTTTCAGGTCGGCGAAAATCTCTCTTCCCAATGACGCAAGGGTATTGACATCCGTTGTCGTCTACTATCAGTCCGTCGACGGCTCTATAAAAAAGCTAATCACGCCGGTGGACCGCTCCGTAGACTGGCACAAGCCTCTCTATCTTTCGCAGAACCCGCCTCTTCGGAGAGCGGCGGCCATGGCCGCAGGCGAAGAGCCGAAAAGGGAGACCGCTCCCGCAAAAAAGAGTACCTACCGGCCGCTCCCTTTTTTGTCGCTCGAGGTGGGCCGAAAGAGTCTGAAAATAGTCACGAAAGATAAAAAGATCAGAAGCTTCCACCTCAGTCGTCCGTTCAAGGTTGCGCTTGACTTCAAAAGAGAAGCGGGCTTTCTTACTAAACATATAGCGCTGAACAGAGCTCCGTTCATCTCGATAGATATAGGAAACCACAACGGCTACTACCGTGTAGTGCTTACGCTAGACGCGCCATACAGATACAAAATAGAAAAAGCGGAAGATGGGTATATCGTCTCACTGCCCTGAGAATATCGTACTTATCGGCTTCATGGGCAGCGGCAAGAGTACGGTGGGGAGGCTGCTCGCCAGAGAGAGCGGCCGCTATTTTCTGGATGCCGATACGCTCATAGAGTCGCAGCAAGGACGTGCGATACCGGAGATCTTCGAAAAAGAGGGGGAGGAATATTTTAGGGCTTTGGAGCGTGAGAGCGCCGAATGGATGGCCGCATGTGTACGCGGCACCGTTATCTCTACGGGCGGCGGAATGCCGATAGTAACAGAGCGGCTCAGGGATATCGGAAAGGTCGTCTACCTCGAAATAGCGTTTGAAAAGATTGTCGAGCGTATCGGTGCGTCTCAGCGGCGAAAGCGCCCGCTCTTTTCGGATCCTGAAAGAGCAAAAGAGCTTTTTGAAATGCGCCGAAAAGTTTATGAAGCCCAAGCCGAGATAACGGTCGACGCTTCGGCTCCCGTCGGACATGTGGTAGAAGAGATTCTAACCAGAGTCTCCTAACGCCGCTTACGACCCTCCGGAGCCCCCGGCGACAGGGAGGTTATCGCCTTTATGGCGGCCATCGAGAAGAGCACCTCAAGCAGGCTCGCAAGAACGAACGCTTCGTAGTTGAATCTGTCGATACTCTCGGCATGGTACGCTATCGTCGCTACGGCTATAAGCAGTGTAAGCGGCATCGCCTGTGAAAACCCAAGCAACATAGCGTTTTTGAAACCGCTTTTGGGTACAAATACGAGGGAAGAGATGAGGCGTACGAATATCATGATCAGGGTGATGATGACGGCCAGCATCACCAGACCCTCTTTCTGCAGCGCCTCTATGGGGAAAGAGCTGCCGACATATATGAAAAATATCGGTATCAGAAAACCGAATCCGAAGCTCGAAAGCTTCGCCTCCAGATCCTCTTTGTGGGCGAAAAAGGTGGCTATGAAGACCCCCGCTATAAAAGCGCCGAAAGCCACCTCCAGCCCCAGATAGATCATGATGGCCAGCATTATGAAGAGCATCGCCATGCTCAGGCGGATATCCTGCTCTTTCGTGTCGAAATAGGGCATCATCACATTTCTTATTTCAGGATACCACCAGAAGAGGAGATGGAGCATATAGTAGAACAGAATAAGCAGAAGGATGAAACCCGCAAGTATCGTGATCTTTGAGAAGAATTCGAAGCCGACACCGTAGTGGATGCCGGCACTGGCCAAAGTGAGCACTATGATGCTGACGAGTTCACCCAGTATCCCTATGGTTATGGTAAGCTTGATCCACGGGGTATCCTTGCCGTACTCTTTGGAGAGCGCGGCTATGATTCCCACCGAGATCAGGGGGAATATGACCATGAATACGAAACTCATTCCAAGCTGGTAAGCTATAAGCACGGAGAGGGCATAGAGCAGTCCGATGTAGGCGAAACCCGCCTTGAGCGTAGATCGGTCGGTCTTGAGGAGCTTCTTTACGTTTACCTCCAGACCCGCTACGAACATCAGATACAAAAATCCGAATTCGGCCACGAGTTCGAAAAGCTTGTTGTGTCCCTCCCCGAATAGGCCGAAGGCTCCGGCTCCTGCGCCGAGGATGATCTCTATGGGAGTCGTCGGAAAGTGAAGAATCCTCGCAAGAAAAGGGGCCACCCATATGAGTAGCGACAGGGTGACGATGATCTGGACTTCAGCCGTCATGACAATCTACGGCAATCTCGTAGCCGGCCGCTTCGATCATACGGTGATCTCGCATCGGATCGCTGCCGGAGGTTGTGAGGTAGTCTCCTATGACTATGGCGTTTGCGCCCGCATCGAAGATCTCACGATCGCGGTCGCCGAACGTTATCTCTCTTCCTCCTGCGACCATGATTCGCTGTGAAGGGAGCATCTCTCTTGCCGTGCGTATCACCTCGAGTGCCTCGTCGCAAGGGACTCTGTTTGCATCGAGAGGAAGGGCTTCGTTGTGGTGGTAGAAGTTTATCGGAACCGATGCCGGCTCCAGTGAGCGAATCGACTGTAGCAGCGAGATCCGATCTTCCATGCTCTCGCCCAGGCCGAATATACCGCCTGTGCAGAGGTTCAGGCCCGCTTTTTTCACGTTTTCGCATGTCTCGTAACGCTCCGCCCAGCCGTGGGTCGTACATATTTTCGGATAGAAGTTCTCGGAGGTCTCCAAATTGTGGTTGTAGCTGCCGACGCCGCTGTCTTTCAGCACCGTGAGCTGATCG
>JALSXE010000353.1:0-2468 GCA_027072755.1 Campylobacterales bacterium
GCCTACAAGAAGAAAGAAGACACCCACAAAATGGCAGAGGCAAACAAAGCGTTTGCCCACTACCGTTGGTAAGCGGTCCGGGCTCTCCGGACGTTTGCATACCGAACAGCATTGTCTGTTTGGTCTTTTTTAAACTTCGCTTCGCTATAATCACGACAAAATTTACCAACGCTTAAAAGGAAATAACGATGGCACGAAAAACACCTATCGAACGTGTACGAAACATCGGTATCGCTGCACACATCGATGCCGGAAAAACGACAACGACCGAACGTATTCTGTTTTATACCGGACTCTCGCACAAGATCGGAGAGGTTCACGACGGTGCGGCGACGATGGACTGGATGGAGCAGGAGCAGGAGCGCGGTATTACGATTACCTCGGCCGCGACTACATGTTTCTGGAAAAATCACCAGATCAACATTATCGACACACCCGGTCACGTTGACTTCACTATAGAAGTCGAACGTTCGATGAGGGTTCTTGACGGTGCGGTAGCCGTCTTTTGTGCCGTCGGCGGGGTTCAGCCGCAGTCCGAAACGGTATGGCGCCAGGCAAACAAATACGGTGTACCCCGCATAGCCTTCGTGAACAAGATGGACAGAATCGGTGCCGACTTTTTCGAAGTTGAGCGCCAGATAAAAGAGCGCCTCAAATCAAATGCGGTGCCGATCCAGATTCCGATAGGTGCCGAGGACGATTTCCAGGGAGTCGTCGATCTTGTGCAGATGAAAGCGATAATCTGGGAAGAAGAAGGGTTCGGGCAGAAGTATGAAATTACCGATATTCCCGCCGATCTCGCAGATAAAGCGAACGAGTATCGCGAAAAACTTATCGAGGCCGTAGCCGAAACGAGTGAAGAGTTGATGGAGAAGTATTTCGGCGGTGAAGAGCTTACGGTCGAAGAGATCAAAAAAGGGATCAAACAGGCCACTCTCGACATGACGATGGTTCCGATGATATGCGGGTCGGCTTTTAAGAACAAAGGTGTGCAGCCGATGCTCGACGCAGTTGTGGACTACCTGCCTGCACCTACAGAAGTTAGAAACATACATGCCGAAGATCTGGAAGGTAACGAGGTCGAGGTCAATTCTACAGACGACGGCCCGTTTGCCGCCCTGGCGTTCAAAATCATGACGGACCCGTTCGTAGGACAGCTTACCTTTATACGTGTTTATCGCGGTATTGCAGAAGCGGGAAGCTATGTTTACAACTCTACCAAAGGAAAGAAAGAGCGAATCGGACGACTCCTTCAGATGCACTCCAACAAGCGTGAAGAGATAAAAGAGATACACGCCGGAGAGATAGGAGCATGTGTCGGTCTTAAAAACACCCTTACGGGAGACACGCTCTGCGACGAGAAGGAGAAGGTTATCCTCGAACGTATGGAGTTCCCGGAGCCGGTCATCTCTGTTGCCGTCGAGCCCAAAACAAAAGCGGACCAGGAGAAGATGTCTATCGCTCTGCAGAAGCTTGCGGAAGAGGATCCGAGCTTCCGTGTGCATACCGACGAGGAGAGTGGCCAGACTATCATCTCCGGTATGGGTGAGCTCCACCTCGAGATTCTCGTAGACCGCATGATGAGAGAGTTCAAGGTCGAAGCGGAGGTAGGACAGCCCCAGGTTGCATATCGTGAAACCATCAAAATGCCTGTCGAGCAGGAGTACAAATATGCGAAGCAGTCCGGCGGTCGCGGTCAGTATGGTCACGTATTCATCAAGCTCGAACCGAAAGAGCCCGGCAGCGGCTACGAATTTATTGATGCGATCAAGGGAGGTGTCGTACCGAAAGAGTTCATCCCCGCAGTCGACAAAGGTGTTCAGGAGGCTATGCAAAACGGTGTTCTGGCCGGCTATCCTGTAGAGGATGTAAAGGTGACACTTTACGACGGAAGCTACCACGATGTCGACTCATCCGAGATGGCGTTCAAACTTGCCGGATCGATGGCCTTCAAAGAGGGTGCAAAAAAGGCTAACCCTATAATCCTCGAGCCAATAATGAAGGTGGAGGTAGAGATACCGGAAGAGTATATGGGTGATGTAATAGGTGACCTGAACCGACGCCGAGGGCAGATCAACAGTATGGAAGACCGCAACGGAAACAAGATCGTCAATGCGTTCGTCCCTCTTGCGGAGATGTTCGGCTATTCGACAGATCTGCGGTCCGCTACTCAAGGACGCGGTACATATGCGATGGAGTTTGACCACTACGAAGAGGTTCCCAAAAACGTAGCCGATGAGATAATCAAAAAACGAAACGGCTAAAAAATGGACCGGAGTCTCTCCGGTCGCCGCACTTCGCCGTACATTCGCGGACTTTGAAGAGCGGCTTCGATTTTCTCTCATTGACTTTACCGCAAACGGTCGACCCCGTAGCTCAGCCGGATAGAGCGTCGGATTCCTAATCCGAAGGCCGCGCGTTCGAATCGCGCCGGGGTCACCATCTAAAAATCCCTAAATGACGGGATT
>JALSXE010000354.1:0-2458 GCA_027072755.1 Campylobacterales bacterium
CGAAACCCTGCTCAAAGACGCCGCTTCGCTGCGCCTTCGCCCAGTGCTCATGACAGCGTTCACGACGCTTTTCGGCATTCTGCCGCTTCTGTATGCCACCGGTGTCGGAAGCGAGATTCAGTACCCGCTGGCGGTTGTGGTCACAGGCGGTATAATCAGCTCTACACTCCTTACGCTGCTGGTGCTTCCGGCACTCTATCTGCTCTTTTACAAAAAGGAGCACAAATAGAGTAGCAGGGGTTGTAGTGCCGCTCACCCCCCTGCCCTATTGCGGGCTCGGCCCGTAGTTTGCGTAACGTGAGTTTTACGCTGGAAGCGTAAAATCGTCTCGAAATCTTAGATTTTGAAGCTTTAGGGGGTTGTAGGGCCGCTCACCCCTGCCAAATTACGGGCTTTGCCCGGAATTTGCGTAACATCGAATAGCAACTTCTCTCTGTGGTGGTATAATTGTAAAAACCGCCACAGGAGCACAAAATGGCCCTCTCCAACAGCGAAATCGCCGACATATTCAACCAGATGGCCGATATGCTGGAGATAAAAGGAGAAAACCCCTTCAAAATACGTGCCTACCGCAACGCGGCCAGAACCGTGCAGAACCTCGGAAAGAGCCTCGAGGATCTTGCAGAGAGCGGAATGGACCTTACGAAACTGCCGGGAATCGGAGCGGATCTATCCGAGGCCATAACGGAGATCCTGAAAACCGGAAAATTTTCCAAACTCGAAGCTCTGAAAAAGGAGCTTCCCCAGGGTCTGGACAAGCTGCTCTCCATCGAAGGGCTCGGACCGAAACGGATTCGGCAGCTATACGACTCCTTCGGCATAACCTCGCTCGACGAGCTTGCCGAAGTCGCTCAAAACGGAGAGATCTACAACCTGAAAGGGTTCGGACCCAAGCTTGTAGATAAGATTCTAAAAGGTGTCCGGCTGGCTAAAAAGGCCGGCCGCCGTTTCCGCTTCGACATCGCCAAACCGTTTGCGGAAGAGCTGAAAAACTATCTGCAGAGCTTCGAAGGTGTCATAAAAGTGGAGGTGGCGGGCAGCTACCGGCGAAGAAAAGAGACAGTCGGAGATCTGGACATCCTGGTAGTGGCGAAAAACTGGGAAGCGGTAACGGAGTGGTTCGTAAAATACGAAAAGGTCAAAGAGGTGGTCTCCAAAGGCCCTACCCGCTCGACGGTGATTTTGCGAAACGATCTGCAGGTAGACCTTCGAAGCGTTGCTAAAGAGAGCTACGGTTCGGCGCTTCACTACTTCACAGGCTCCAAAGCACACAATATCAAGATAAGGAAGATGGCCGTCGAGCGCGGATGGAAGATAAACGAGTACGGGATATACGATGGCAAAAAGCGTCTCGGCGGAGAGAGCGAAGAGCAGATGTACAGCCTGATGGGGCTCGACTACATAGAGCCCGAGCTTAGAGAAGACAGGGGAGAGGTGGAAGCGGCCATGCGCCACCGCCTTCCCAAGCTGGTAAAACTGAAAGATATAAAGGGCGATCTTCATACCCACTCGAAATGGACAGACGGCCACGCTTCTATAGAGCGGATGGCACAGGCCGCAAAAGCGAGAGGTTACGAATATATAGCAGTTACGGACCACTCGCATCACCTTACGGTCGCGAAAGGGTTGGACGAGAAACGGCTCAGAGAACAGATGGAGCTTATCGACAGGCTCAACGAAGAGCTGGAGGGTATAACGCTTTTAAAAGGGATAGAGTGCGACATACTCGAAGATGGAACCATGGATCTTCCCGACTCGGTGCTAAAAGAGCTCGATCTGGTTCTCGGAGCCGTCCACTACAAATTCAACCTCTCGAAAAAAGAGCAGACACGCCGCGTAATCAGGGCGATGAAAAACCGCTACTTCAAAATTTTCGCACACCCCACAGGGCGCATAATCGGCCACAGAAACGCCTACGAACTCGATATCTCAGAGATCTTCAAAGCCGCAAAAGATGAAGGGGTATATCTGGAGATAAACGCCCAGCCCGAGAGGCTCGATATCAACGACATCTATGCCAAAGCGGCAAAAGATGAGGGAATAGGACTCTGCATAAACACCGACGCACACGACACTATGAGCCTCGACTTCATGCAGTACGGCGTAAACCAGGCCAGACGGGGCTGGATAGAGAAGAGCGACCTGCTAAATACCCTGCCCCTGACGAAACTGAAAAAGGTATTGAAAAAGTAGGTGCCGGTTAGAAACCGAAGTTTTTCATTTTCCTTCCATAATCATATTTCAAAAGAGTCCTCCACAGAAGAGATATCCTGATTGCTTCATTCTATTTTTGTTTCGCTTAGATTCCGACTTACACAACCGTTGCACGTTAAACTCTTAAAATGATGGAAATTGAGGGGGTGTCGCGAGAGTTCCTCTCTACATGAGATGACCTGCTATGAAAGGGGAGAAGATGAGTCATAGACGCCATAAACACAAAAAAGAGCCGGTAGAGGCC
>JALSXE010000355.1:0-9598 GCA_027072755.1 Campylobacterales bacterium
TTATGAGTCGCTGATAAAGACCTACCGCAAATTCGGCTTCAGAGACAGCCGAAACAGGAACCGACTCCACTTCCTGATAAAAGAGGCCGGAATGGAAGCGGTCGTCGAAGCCGTTAAAGATATGGCCGGCAGAGGTTTCGATGAGGCCGGCGAAACTCTGGTCAAACAGCCCAGAACCGACGAGCGCGACGGACGTATACGCCTCAAAGACGGAACCTTCGCGCTCCATATGGTCGTCCCGTCCGGTATCTTCAGCGGTACCGCCATGATTGAAGCGGCGGAGCTTGGCAGTGAGTTCGGAAACGGAAAAGTGAATATCTCCACAACACAAAACCTCTATATTCTCGGGGTATCCGAAGAGAAAATACCCGATGCGCTTAAGGCAAAACCCTACGACCGATACCACTGCATCAACACACCCTACTTCAACCAGCTGGTAGCGTGTGCGGGTATCGACCTCTGCCCTTTCGGCGTCATACCCAACAAAAGCGACGCAATCGAGATGGCCGATTTTCTGTCGCAGAGGGTTCCGCTCCCGCCAGACGCCTCCATACGTATGCACTGGTCCGCATGCGTAAAAGGGTGCGGGGTCCACGAGCTCGGAGATATCGGTTTCATCGGCTGCAAAGCGAAAGAGAGAGGAGAGACTGTTTACGGTGTTCACATTCAGATAGGGGGAAAGTCCACCGCTTCACAGGAGGAGGCCTACACGATAATGAAAAGCGTTCCTCTAAAACATGCCGGATATTACGTAGCCGAACTGGCAGAAGCGTATCTCTCCCTACGCAGAAGAGGAGAGAGTTTTGAGAGATTCGAAAGCCGTATTTTGAGAAAATACTCCAAAGGTGCAATAGAGTTCATTCTACGCTGGAACGTCGAAATCTGCGAACCGAAAGGATACGACAAGCTCCTTTTCGACCCCAAATGGGAGCCCAATCCGGAACACAACGAAATATTTCTGCTCGGTCTGCAGATATACAGGGCACTAACCGGTCAAAACGCATACCAGGGTATACATCTGTTCAACCCGATAGAGACGACACCGGCACGACATGTTTGCAAACTAAATCCCGGCCTCGACAAAGATGCGGGAGAGATTGTAATGAAGATGATCTCTCCTTCAAGCAAGCGCTACGAAGTCTTCACCGAGATCACGAAAGAGATGGCAAAAATCCGCGAAAAGTGACATCTGAAATGTCACTTTTTTGTCACCAATCTCCCCTTCCCTCACCTTTTTTTGATACATATCAAACTAAAACGGTATAAATTGACATATAATTGCCGAATATATCAAACCGGACCGAAGCTCCGGAAAGAAGGGGAGAAAAATGGAACTTTTACCGTCAGATGCGGAAAAAATTGAGGTCCCCGGGGCCACAGTGGATTTTTACAGATATACCAAAGACGGCATCACCTACTACCAGTTCGACACCTCAAGATGCGGTCCGCCGGAGCCTATGGTAAACGCCATGAGCGGACTTAAACTCATAGACAGTCCGGATAAGAGACTTGTGATGATCAATCATAAAAAACCTATGGGACTTCTTGACAAGATCGGCGAAAACTACGAAATCGAAACCGAAAACCTCGAAAACGGCAACGTGAAGCTCGTTTTCGGGTTCAAAGAGGGGGCGACACCTTCGGCAAACCTCAACGACACAGCCTGCCACGGCTAAATCTTTAGAGGGGGAGAACTCTGATGTTTCAAGTTTCAAGGGAGTTTGCACCTCCTTTTTCGCTGATTTCGCCCTTTTTTACGGCGGGGTCGATTTTCTACCTCGTCGCGATGCTGCTGCTTCCGATGTTCGGGGTGGACTCCTCTCTTTACGACATAGCCGTTGCGGGATGGGCCCACATCTTCCTGCTGGGTTTCGTCATGATGATCATATTCGGAGCGATGGCTCAACTTGTACCCGTAGTGCTCGAGGTCGGCCACTTCAGTGTCGACTTCTACTATCTGATTTGGCCTCTTCTGGCGGCAGGAACAGTCTTGATGGGAGTCGGGTTTGCGGTGTTCCCGGCACTTCTGCCGTACGGCGGTCTGACGGTGCTCGTCGCAATGCTGATATTCCTCGCCGACACCCTCATGACACTACGTAAAGTGGAACGTGTTTCACTTACGGTAAAGACCGTAGCGGTCACGAACGCTTTTTTGCTTCTGGGCATTCTTGTGGGCTTCGCGATGGCACTGGCTATCGGTGCGGGGGTTGATGTCGATATCGGCAGATGGATCGGCGCTCACATAGTTCTCGTGCTCGGCGGTTTCGTTACGCTCACCATCATAGGCATGAGCATGGTCCTACTTCCTATGTTCGGGCTCTCGCACGGATTCGACGAGAGACCGGTAAACAGAGCTTTCAAAATCATGACGGCCGCTATTTTCGCGTACTTTGTCGGCACACTTTTCGACTCCGAATCGATTAGATTCCTGTCGATGGTCGCCGTCTTCATAGCGACAGGCCTCTATCTGTGGCAGATATGGCTCATCTATAGAGGAAGGGCGAGAAAAGAGAGCGATATCTGGTTCAAGTCGATGGTCGTAGGCTACGGCTCTTTGGCGTTCGCCCTGCTCCTTGCGCCTTTCGCCCTCATCGGCAGGCTCGAGAGCCTGGCTACGGCATCGGTCTGGTTTCTGGTAATGGGATTTTTCACATTCCTAATAAACGGGCACCTCTATAAAATAGTACCTTTTCTTGTCTGGTTCGAGCGCTACAGCCCCCTGGTAGGAAAAGAGAAGGTTCCGATGCTTGCCGACATGATTCCGAAAAAGGCGGCCGAATTTCAGTTCCGGTTCTCTACCGCCGGAGTCGTGATCGCCGGAGCGGGTCTGCTTTTCGGAAGCGATGAGCTGTTCAAAGGCGGTGCCGCTTTCATGGCGGTGGGCGCACTCTTTATGTTTGTGAGCGTCAGATGGATGATGAATTTCGGAAAAAAGAGCTGATCAGGAGTTTTTATGAGTGAAAAGATAACGAAAGAGCAGGTTTTCGATGCGATTCGAAAGGTTGTCGACCCCGAAGTGGGATTCAACCTCGTCGAGATGGGCCTGATTTACGATGCGATCATAGACGATCAAAACAATGTAAAAGTTGTAATGACTCTATCTACCAGAGGGTGCCCGCTGCACCAGCTCCTTGTTCAGTGGGTAAAGGATGCCGTAAAGGAGATTCCCGGCGTCAACGAAGTGGAAGTAGAGATCGTCTGGGAACCTGAGTGGAATATCTCTATGGCCGAAGAGCATGTAAAAAAAGCGCTCCAGGGCGGCTGAGAGGTGGGCGCCAAAGAGGAGTGGATGCGTGAGTTTCGGCATCTATACGGTGCCGGAATTCTGTTTTTCTATTATGCCAAATGGCCCATTCTTCTGGGCCTTCCCGCACTATACTACGGGCTGGACTATCCCCATAACCTCACACTGGATATTCTCTGGCTATGGTCGCTGGCCCTGGTATTCAAAGATCTCTATGTCTGGCTCATTCTGAAAAAGAGCTACTGCGCCGCGAAATCGTGCAAAAGAGAAAAGGAGGAAGAAGATGGCGGAGATAACCCCGAAAACGAAGGTAGATGACCTTCTCAAAGAGTATCCGCAGCTCGAAGAGTTCCTTATAAATCTGAATCCGAAGTACAAAAAACTGAAAAATCCGATTCTTCGTCGCACGGTAGCTAAAATCGCCACACTCACGCAGGTGGCCAAAATCGGCGGTTACGATGTTTTCGACCTGGTCAACCTGCTTAGAAAAGAGGTTGGCCGGCCGCCCCTTGAAAAGAGTGCTTGCGAAACGGAGGAGACGACCGAAGAGGCTCCCGCATGGATCGGAGAGACTCCGAAAGAGATAATAGATGCAAACAGGCTTCTCGACGAGGAGAAAAATCCTCTTGCGGAGGTCGGTAAGGCGTTAAAAAGCATAGAGAGCGGCCAGATAGTAGCGATAAGAAGCGATTTTCTGCCGTCTCCCCTGATCGATACGTTCAAAGAGAA
The DNA here is from genome assembly GCA_027072755.1 of Campylobacterales bacterium. GTDB lineage: Bacteria > Campylobacterota > Campylobacteria > Campylobacterales > Hydrogenimonadaceae > Hydrogenimonas. Next base: position 3,974 of record JALSXE010000355.1, read on the forward strand.
GGGGTACGAGGTGTATGCCGCCGAAACCGAAGAGGGGGCATACCTGACCTATATCAGAAAACCTTGATCCCTGCATATTGGTAAAAAGTACAGCGGAAGCTTAATCAACGCGCTCATAAACAATCTGACACTACCCGCAACGGACTTATAAAAACCCTCTATAGAGAGTTGTTAACATCTATTAAACCTTATCAGCGATACTTTTACACCTATGACTCGAAAATTCATCATTTTTTCATCTTTCGATACAAAAATGTAGATGCAGAAAATATCTTGTAAAGGAGACATCATGAGGTGGGTATATCCTGCAGGTCTTTCGGCGCTCCTCCTATTGAGCGGTTGTGGAAGTGGAAGTACTGAAGAGAGTACGACAAGAAGCTACACGGGAATCTTTGTAGACAGCCCGGTAGACGGACTAAGTTTCGAAGGAAACCTTGGAAGCAGCGGAGTTACAAAAGATGGCGGACTTTTCAAGTTCCAGGATGGTGAAGTCATTACATTCAAGGCCGGAAATGTAATACTCGGAGATTTTCCTCTGACTTCACAAGATAGAATAGTGACCCCGGCAAAGATCGTATCTTACGAGATAAACGCTACCGCTGAGTTGAGCGACCCGAAAGTCCTCTCCATAGCCCAGTTTCTAATAGCGGCCGACTCGGATGGAGACCCGACGAACGGTATCACTCTCGATAGCGCACTCTTATCGCAGCTCGCGAACAAAACGCCTATCCGACTCGACGAAGATGAGATTGACGATACCATTATCGCAAACTACCTGGATAAAGATGAAGATACTCTTCCGGATAAAATAACCGTAATCTCTCATCTTGAAGAGAGTGAATACAAAATCGAGAACGATGAATATGATGACGATCTCAAGAAGGAGTACAAAGAGGAGGAGGATGACGAAGAGAAGCACGAAGAGGATGAAGAGAAAGAAGATCATGACGGTAATGACGACGATGATTATAATGACGGCTACACCGACAATTACGACGGCAATACAACCGTTTCATACCGTCTACTCGCATGGAACGACCTGGGAATGCACTGTATGGACGGCAAAGACTACTCCGTATTCTCGATTCTGCCCCCTTACAACAGCCTTGTGGCTCAACTGATAAAAAAAGGCTCTGAACCGGAGCATATCAAGAGTGGAGTAATCATAACATATGAAGCCCTCCCCTCACTTGATGGAAAAACAAATACGGATAGTGCCTCAAAAACCAACTTCTGGGACTATGTCAAACAACTTTTCGGTGTAGATCTTCAGCCTAACGAAGGATTGGCAGGGAAATACTGGGATCAGAACCTATCGAAACAGACACTCGCTTACGATGCCGAAAACAACTGGTGGATTGCCGAAGGAATTCCTGTTACCCCGGTAAATGACGATGGCAGCTACAACAGGTATCCACTTGTTCGGGTGACTGCCAAAGACAGCTCCGGCAACATCATAGCGCAGACGACAACGGTTCTGCCTGTCAGCGATGAGATGGATTGTAAAAAGTGCCACTCTTCAACGTCAGGAAACGACAAAACCATACCGAGTGCCGGATGGGCCAACCTGGAAGATCCGGAGAAAGACTACAAAACAAATATCTTAAGGCTTCACGATGAAAATCATCCGACTGCGGTAGCAGACCACATAGACTCTTTAATAGCGAAGGGGTGGGATTACAACACCACCGGTCTTGAGGCAACGGCGGCATCAGGCACACCGGTACTTTGTGCATCATGCCACAGCAGCAACGCACTTCCCGGTACGGGCGTGGATAATATAAAACCTTTGACACAGGCCCTGCACGGCAAACATGCAAATGTCATAGATCCCGATACGTCTGCTACCTTGAATGACGCTACAAACAGAAATGCATGCTACACATGCCATCCTGGTGCAACGACGCAGTGTCTGCGCGGAGCGATGGGCAAAGCCAAAAATCCAGACGGAACCGACAAAATGCAGTGCCAGAGCTGCCATGGAACCATGAGTGCCGTAGCAAGCAGCAATAGAAAAGGGTGGCTGGATATGCCAAACTGCCAGAACTGCCACCAAAATGGAGAGAGGTATACGGAGGCGGTAACCGACATGCAGAGCGGTACACTTAGAGCAGCAGCCGACAGAAGGTTCGCAACCAACCCGGATACGCCTATGAACGGGGTCAGCCTCTACAGATTCAGCAGCGGCCACGGCGATATACAGTGTTCGGCCTGTCACGGCTCTACACACGCTATATATCCCAGCAGCCAACCTGAAGATAATATCCAGAGCATCGGCGCACAGGGGTATGCCGGTACCATCGGAGAGTGTACGGTCTGCCATACGACGGCGCCTCTGACTGCAGACAAAGGACCTCACGGATTACATACGATCGGCCAAAAATGGGTTGACGAGCATGGGGACTATGCCGAAGACGGAAGATATACGAGCTGTTCCACATGCCATGGAACCGACTATAGAGGCTCTGTGCTCTCAAAAACCATGACATCGAGAACTTTCAATACCGAATACGGCACAAAGAGTTTCCCGAAAGGACATATGATAAGCTGCTACGACTGCCATGACGGCCCGGACGGAGACTGAAAAGCCAAGATACAGGCCCCTTCTCCGGGGCCTCTTTCAGCATACAACAGACTGAAATTGGGATATAATCTCTTTTGAAATGAAAAGAATCGTTTACACTATCTCCATTTTACTACTGCTTACATCCTGCCTGTTTTCCGCAGAAACCGACTATGACGAGCCGGTTGAAGGGTGGTATCCCGCCGAAAAGACTCCGGTATATACAGGCGGATACCTCTCTCTGCATGAAGAGATAACAGAAAGAGCGAGCCGTTTTTCCATATATGAAGCCGCACTCATGCTATATGGTGAGTTCGACCACAGCGGTTTTATGAGTGAATTTGAACTCTATAACTTCTACGTCAAAGACTCCGGAAACAGCAGTAATGAGGAGTTTAATAAAAGGGTATATATCGAGCGTCTCTATTTCTACCTCTATCCCGATGAAGGATCCAAAATAACAGTCGGTAAATTCTACTCACACATCGGCTTCTGGAATAGAATGTCTATAGATGTCCTCAGAGATACCACTTCCGATCCCTATTTTATCTACACAATTTTTCCGATCTCTACCACCGGTATTCTTTACGAAAGAGAGTTAAACGAAAAGGTTAGCGCCTCCGTATCGATACAACAAAACAGTGGAATACACTCGGATATAAACAGTTTTAATACCGACAGGCACTACTCCGTCTCTTTAAATATAGAGCAGGATACGATAGAGTGGCGCACCTCGTCGGGATGGTACAGGATAGAAACAGAAAACGGCCGCTGGTACGCGTCTCTATCTTTTCAAAAAATCTTTGAGAGTATGACAATTCTTGGTGAATCTGCCGTCGCGGTAGACTCATCTTTTTCGAAAGGTTTCTCTTACGACATCTATATTCAGGATACCTGGCATATTAGAGAGAGACACGATATTATATTCAGGATAGAGAAGTATAGGGAGGGCACATCCCAAATGAGGGATCTTGCCGCCTTGGCAGGCTACACCTACCGGCCGAAACCGAATATCGCTTTGAAAGCGGAATACAACATGTATGAGAGAAAAAGCGGGAAAGCACTCTTCTCTTTCTCGCTTATGTTTTAGCATATGAAAGCCATTTTTCTGCTAATTCTCTTAATATCTTTATTGACAGCGGAAGCAAGTCTGGCTATTGTCACAAATCCATACAACTCCATAGATCGTATCGATAGAACAACTCTGAAAAAGCTATATACCGGGAGACTGTTCCAGTTAAAAGGATATAAAGTTCTACTGATAAACCTTCCTTATGACAATCCTGTCAGAATCGAGTTTGAGAATGTTTTGGGGATAAACAGAATGTCCCTCAAACGATGCTGGCTTATCGCACACTATAAAGGACACCGCTCTCCAAAAGTACTGAAATCACAGCATGCTGTCGCCAAGATGATAAAGAGTATTCCATACGCCATAGGATATATGGAGCCCTCTTTGGCAGAGAGAGAGGGGCTAAAAATCATTTTAATGCTGGATAGACAATGAGCTCTATGCGTGTCAAACTTCTTTTCGCATTCTCGATAATTCTGACTGCAGGCTTCATTACAACATGGCTTATCCTCTCCAGATACGAAACCGACAAACTTACCGAAGAGATTGTAAACAGACTTCACATAGAGGCGATAGAGTCGGCAGACGAAATAGTCCAAAACCTGGAAGAGCTGAAAAAAGAGCTGGTTTTTCTATCTACACTGGATGTAATGGATGACATCATCGCACACGATGTCGATATTCGAATCGAGTCGTATCTAAAAAAGAGAGCGGCCGACCTCGGAAACGGGATAGAGTTCGTACTCTTCGATAGTGCCGGAAACGAAATTCTTGCGACACCAAGGCGGAACACCGACATAGATCCAAAAGCTCTTTTCGACACGGCAAGCGGAGACAAAAGTTTTTTTAACGGGTTTTACATCATCTCGGCCCAAGTTCACGCCTCGTTTGATAAAAATCTGAATATTGGAAGGCTGGTCATGCTGATACCTCTACAATATTTTAAAAAAGGTCTGCATGAGATAGGAGATAAATTTGCATGGCTCCTGCCTCCCGAAAGTTCGGACAACACCGTAAAAGAGATTTTTTCCGCTCCAAATGAAAAGCTGGATGAAATGATCTACGCATCCATTCCTTTGGCATCTCCACTTTACGGCTGGAAACTAATTTACGCCATAAAAAAAGAAGATGCGCTGCAAACCGTATATTTTGCAAAGAATATCATCTTCGCAACTTTCATCATAATGGCCCTGCTTATGGGACTCCTCACACTAATGGTTGAGAAACAGCTTCTCACCCCTGTAAGAGAACTCTCCAGGTTTGTAAAAAAGATTATTGAGACAAACAACTACAGACTCAAACCGCCGATACCATCGAACGACGAGATAGGAGATCTGGCCGAAAGCTTTGCGGTTCTTATGGAGAGAACGGACAATGCACTAACAGAGATTGAAGAGCAGAATCTACGGCACATGAGAACTCTCGAAGCGCTCATGACCTTTCTGGAAGAGATGGCCGCTGCCAAAAGTGTGGATGAAGCGATAGAGACGGCAACGAACAGGATCAGGTTGATGACGGGTTCGAAAGCGGTTGACATCTCCGAGAGTGCGAATCAGGAGAAGCGGAGTCTCTCTATACCTATTCTTTACGAAAAAAGAGAAAAGCCGGTATACCGATACATCAATGTCAAAGAGGTCGACAACACTCTCGCTATGACCGACAGAGTATACGCATCGATCGGCCGTATCGTCTCTGCACAGATAGAGAGGCTCCACCTTCTAAAAAGCAAAACATCTTTCTTTTCAGGACTCTCACACGAGCTGAAAACGCCGCTTGGTTCCATTCTTACACTTGCACAGCTTCTTATCGGATCGGGTAAATGCGGTGAGAAAGAGATGGAGTCCCTTGCCAGAATAGAACGATCGGCAGAGTACCTTCTACATATAATAAATGATATTCTCATGCTGGCGAAAGCCGATGCGGGAGAGATCAAACCGCAAATACAAAAGTGCGACTTCAGAAGCCTTATCAGCGAGTGCATAGAGATAAT
>JALSXE010000356.1:0-2445 GCA_027072755.1 Campylobacterales bacterium
TATATCGGATGCCGCCTGCTGCAGATCGGTCTTGAAGGATGTAGCGTTGAAATCGTACTTGAGCCGTTTAGCCACAAGCGAATAGACCATTTCGCTTACGGCGGTAACTTTGAAGCCCCTGCTCGAAGCGGAAGATGCGGCGATATCTTTACCGGTAGCGACAGCATGGATGGTACCCCTGTTTACGGTGGCGTTGCTGTCTTTCACACCGTCGTCGTCAGCATCCCAGTCATACCCTCCGTTCACTTCATAGAGATAGATGGCATCGGGCTTCAACTCTTTCGAATGGGTATCGAACTTTCCGATCTCATCCAGTTCAGCTCCCCCTGAGCTTCTCTCCTGCCATTTCAGGGTTAAGGATCCGTCGCTACCCACTTCGTAAATCTTCACATCCGCTTCGGCCAGGTTCCCCAACTGTACGGTTCCATCCAGTGTAACGGAGGCACCGCTTCCTCCTCCCGAATTTGAACCTCCCGACCCACACCCTATAAGCAGAATCGAAAGGGCCGTCGCTGAAAGCCATTTACCGAACTTAAAGCCTGAATAAATCATAATTGCACCTCCTTCACTTTTGAGGAACTATTACAACTGCTTTATTTCAACTCTTAAGCTCTTATATTTATTATACCGTAAACAAATAAGTTTCAAGCGCGATACCTGCACTGCCCAGCTTTCGGTCAGAGCTTGAAAAATCGGCCAATGCTTCAATGACGGCCTATTTAAAATCGTGCAGAGCCTCTTTTCAAAAAAGATACCCGGACTATTTTTTGAGACTCGCTGCCACATCTATAAGAAGACTCGCTGTCAATCTTGATCGGTTTACAATGCCTACGAAGCGTTTGGCTTCGTCTATAACGGGAAGAGTATCGAGGTTCAGCTCCTCCATTTTGCGCAGAGCCTGGCCTTTGTCCGTATCTTTGGTTACCGCATCCTTGGCCGAAATGAATCCGGGCAGTTTCGAAAGAGCCGTCTTGTCGGCCTTGTTCAGCCACTTGGCGAAATCTCTGGCCGTATAAGGGGGGCGTTCGGCCTGAAAGAGCTCTATGAGCTCCCTGGCATCGGCCATAGCAAAAAAAGTACCGTCAGGATTTTCGATAATGATGTATTTTAGAAACGGCTGCTTGGCAAGGAGCTTGAAATATTCGCTTATCGCAGGCCCCCAGTACCCGCCGTGGCCGAGCCTGAAAAGCAGCCCTTCCGTTTTGTGTGCGATCAGCTTCGGAATATCTTCGACTCCCCGCTTCGGGTCTATGCGAATGGGTTCGGACGGAAGGCCCGCAAGAGGAGACACCTGGGAAACTATGGAAGATTTCGAAGCCTCGACGAAAGCCGTCTCTATCTTGACTCCGCCCTCCCCTATCTCGAACTTCTGAAGCTTCCCCGTAACCAAAAGAAAGACCAGCACGGGAAGAACCGCAACCACGATATCCGCCGGCTTTACCTCCAGACGGCTGTTTTTGGCACGCAGTAGTACAAGAACCGCCAAAATGGCGACAAAGCTGCCGACCGACGCCGCTGCCACCGCATTCATACAAACTCCTCCTTCGCTTCTTCTATATTACTATATCATACAAAAAGTGCCCCTCCATGGAAACCTCGAAATATGCCATAATGGCGTATGCAAAGAGTCACATTTCAAAATCGCATCGTCACACCTTCCAAAATCGTCTGCGTAGGGCGAAACTACGTAGAACATATAGAAGAGCTGGGCAACGAACTACCCGAAAAGATGGTGCTCTTCAACAAACCAAACAGCGCCGTCTCTTCCGCTTTCAGATATTTCGGGCCGAATACACGTTTCGAAGGAGAGATATGCCTTCTTGTTGAAAAGGGCGACATAGCGGGGGTGGGATTCGGATTCGACCTTACACATGCCGATATCCAGAACTATCTGAAGTCGAAAGGTCTGCCGTGGGAGCGCGCAAAGGCGTTCGACGGATCCGCCGTATTCTCACGCTTCATAACCGCACCGAAAGAGCTGAAAGAGATAGGCTTCAGACTCTTTAGAAACGGCAGGCCGGCGCAGGAGGCGCACTACGAACTCATGATCTACAAGCCGCGGCAGATCATCGACGAGATAGGCAGCTTCATGACGCTCGAAGACGGAGACATAGTTATGACGGGCACCCCGAAGGGTGTCTCCACCTACAAAAAAGGCGATCTTTTCGAAGTAGAGCTATTCAGCGCGGAAGAGACCCTGCTCACAGAGAGCTGGCGAGTCTGTTGAGTCGAAGAGGAGTGCAGGCGGCGGGAACCGCCGCACTCTATTAATTTACCGCCACGAGAGGTCGAAGCGGTCAAGGTTCATCACTCTGCTCCAGGCATCGGCGAAGTCGCGTACGAACTTCTCCCTGTTGTCGTCCTGGGCATAAAACTCCGCCTGCGCACGCAGCTGCGAGTTGGAGCCGAAAACAAGGTCCACACGGGTAGCGCTCCATTTACGAT
>JALSXE010000357.1:0-2435 GCA_027072755.1 Campylobacterales bacterium
CGGTGTCGAACCGGTTGTACGCAACAGGAAAGGACCTTTGGAACCGTGCGGATTGTGGCAACTTGAACATACCAGTTCGCGGCCGGGTCTGGACGGATCGGGTCTGCCGTGCGTCGGATGCCCCCCCTTGTTCCTCGAGAAGACGAAAGCGTTGATCACATGCTTGCCCGAGGCCTTTTCGGCGTGGCATGTGGTACAGAGTTGCCATATCGGTTTTCTAAGAAAGAACGGATTCGGCGATGAGTGCGGGTTGTGGCACTTGTTGCAGCGGCCAGATTTTGTCGGGCCGTGGTCGGATCGGTTGTGTTTCATGATATCTTCGACTCTTTCATGACACTTGAGGCATCTCGGTGCGATGGGATCGGGCTGTAGATATTTGCTTTTTCCTTCGTTAAGGAGGTTGTTCTCTCCGGCTTTTCCTGTATGGCATACATTGCACATGAAGTTGACCGACGGCGCATGGCCGTTTTTCCTGGAGGTAAGGACTTCATGGCATGAGTAGCAGTTCGAATCCTGCGGATTTTCCAGTACCTGTATATCTTCAGTCAAAGAACCTTTCGCCTTGATGGTCTTTTTTGGAGCTTTTTTGAAATCGGGTTCCATTTTATGGCATTTTGAACATAGCTTTTCGTTTTTGTCGTTGTGGAAAAAGTATTTTTTGAATTTGTACGGAGCTTCGTCTGCACCTTCATAGACTTCAGAGCGGTAGAAAACCTCTACACTCTTTTTTACCGTTTCGTTGTCGTCGGTATAGGCGGTAACGGTGATGTTGTTATCGGCAAGTTTCAGTTGCACGCTTTTGCAATAGTAACCGGTTTTGGGGCTATGTTTGTATATATAGAGTTTTCCCTCCCCGGTTTCTATCTCGAGCCTTCTTATTTTGCCGGGAGGAGTTTTGACGACAAGCGATGCGAAGGCATCGTCATATATGGCCTCATTGTGTGGTGATACAATCTCCAATATATCTGAATCGGCTCTCCCCCCGGTCAAAAACAGAAAACCGAAGAGGAGAATGGCCGTTATACGGTTTCTCCTCATGCAAGCGTCCTATTTAGTATTGACAATCGGTTTCTCCCTATCGTAGTAGCGTCTCGCGTGACATGCCGGAGCACATGACCCGCCTGTCGGGGTCTCTATATATCTGATCGGGAAGTTGATCTTTCCGAACTTAGTCTTTTTCCTCAGGTGGTGAGGATAGTCTTTGGTGCCGTGGAAGTCGTGGCAGGCACGGCATGTACGGCCCTTCTTCTTGTCGACGTGTACATAGTGCAGGTTTTTTTTGCCGTTTCTGAAGTTTGTGTATTCAGTTGTATATTCTTCTGTTACCTTTTTCGATTCGTGACACTCGAAGCAGATGTAGTTATTTACGTCGAAGCTTGCATAGAATGTCGATGGGAACGGTTTTTTAAGCATTCTGAAATTCGGGCTTCCGTGCGGGTTGTGGCACATTGCGCAGTCTCCCCACTGTATCGGGCCGTGCCAGTCGGGATTCTCTTCGAGATGTTTCGCCATATTCATAAGACTATATCCGTCTTCATCTCTTTTAAGAGGCTGGTTATGGCATTTAAGACACAAATTCATGATGCTGTCGGCCTTTATCATTTTGGGCTGACCCGTCCCGTGCGGATCGTGACACTCCTGGCATCCGTTCGGTCTGTTGATCGCGCCGTGCTTGTTTTTGGCCTTTTCGATCCACTCTTTTTTATCGGCGTGGCACATTAGACAGAGATCTTTTTTGCCATTGGCTTTGAGCTGGAATTTGTAATCTTCGGTATGTGGGTCGTGGCAGTTTATACACTGGTCTTTGACCGGCGGGTGTATGTTTTCTGTCTTATGGAGGAAATCCCCCTTAGCGGTGTGGCAAGATGTACATAGTTCGTTTATGTTTGATGCTACGAGCAGTCGTTTGTTCGGAGATTTGTGCGGATTGTGGCACGCGGTACAGGCACCGGCTGCAACAGGTCCGTGAATGAACTTTTTCCCCTCTTTGAGATCTTTGTCGTGGCACTGGTAACAGAGGTCCGGTGTATCCATAATAAGAGAGTAGATTTTGCTCTAGTCTGGATCTTTCTCTTTATGGCAGACGGTACAGTCGCCCCACTCGAAAGGAGGGTGAACGACCTCTTTTTCGGAGAGGAGATTTGGTTCGAAAAAGGGCGCTTCGGCTCTTTTTTCAGGCTTGGGAACCTCTGCCACCGCAGGCGCTTCGGCAGGTGCCGGAGCGCCTGCCGCTGTTTCCGTAGCTGCAGCTTCCGGAACCTCAGGCTGCTTCTGTTCTGCAGGTTGAACGGTTTCGGTTTTTACTGTAACGTTCTCTTCTGGTGTCTTCTCTTTCGTAGGAGTCGTACATCCGGTCAGCAACAGTACGGCAAAAACCGTTGACAAAACGGATATTTTCCTTTTGGAAACTCTCATCTAAATCCCCCTTTAATAAG